>JACMLI010000288.1 GCA_014379705.1 Gemmatimonadaceae bacterium | reverse complement strand
ACCCGGGCACGACTGATCGCGTGCGCCGGCTCTGCATTCCTCCTCGCGTGTGCCGGCATGCCGGGTCCGGATCCGGTGGAGCCCGCGTCGGCCTCGTCGCTCGATCCGCGGACGCCGCTGACGCGGCCTCAGCAGCAATGGGTCGATCGGACCTTCGCCGCCCTTACGCTCCGCCAGAAGATCGGCCAGATGATCGAGGTGTGGGTGTTGGGCGACTACACCAGCACCGGCGACTCCACGTTCGCCGAGGTGCGGCGCTGGATCGTGGAGGATGGCGTTGGCGCGGTCACGATGTCGCTCGGCACGCCCATCGAAGTCGCGGCCAAGGTGAATGCCTTCCAGCGACTCGCGTCCGTGCCCCTGCTGGTGTCGTCGGACCTGGAGCCCGCGCTGGGGCGGCTCGAAGGCGGCGTGTTCACGCACTACCTCCTGGATGCCGGCGGGGCCACGATCTTCCCGACGGCGATGGGAATTGCGGCGACGGGTCGCGATGCGGATGCCTTCGAGGTCGCGCGCGTGATCGGGCGCGAGGCGCACGCGGTAGGGATCACGACGGACTTTGCGCCCACCGTGGACGTGAACAACAATCCGTTGAACCCGGTCATCAACACGCGGTCGTTCGGCGAGGACCCGCAGCGTGTGGGCCGCCTTGCGGCGCTCTTCGTGCGGGGGCTCGCGGAGTCGGGCACGCTGGCGACCGCGAAGCACTTCCCGGGGCATGGTGACACCGAGGTCGACTCGCACATCGGCTTGCCGGTGGTAACCGCCGACATGGCGCGCCTTCGCTCGACGGAGCTTGTCCCGTTCAAGGCGGCCATCGATGCCGGGGCGGCGCTCGTGATGTCGGCGCACATCGCGCTCCCCGCCATTGAAGGCAACACCACGACGCCGGCGACGCTCTCTCCGCGCGTGATGACCAGCCTCCTGCGTGACACGCTGGGCTTCCGCGGCCTGGCCATTACTGATGCCATGACGATGGAAGGCGTGGGGAAGGGCTATACCGTCGAGGAGAGCAGCGTACAGGCAGTGCAGGCCGGTGCGGACATGCTGCTCAAGCCCACGGATCCGACCCGGGCGATCAGCGCCGTGCTCGCGGCCGTGGAGCGTGGCGACATCTCCCAGGCGCGGATCGACGCGTCCGTCCGACGCGTCCTCGAACTCAAGGCCCGGAGTGGCGTCGCCTTTCGCCGGTTTGTTTCACTCGACTCGCTGCGCGAGATCGTCGGGGCGCCTGCCCATCGCGCGCTCGCCAACGACATCGCCCGGCGCGCCATCACCCTGCTGCGCGATCGCGGCAACGTGGTGCCCATCGCGGGCAAGCGAACGGTGGTCATCCAGTACATGCCCGAGACCGAGTTGCGGGCCGGACGCGTGTTCGCGGCCGCCCTGCGCAGCGCGGACACCTCGACGCGCGTCTACCGGATCTCACCCACCACCGCTCCGTCGCAGCTCGACGCCCTCGCGCCGGCGATCGCTGGCGCCGCGCGTGTCGTGCTCGCGGCTTACGTGCGGCGCATCGAGGGAGAAGGGCGCCCGGCGATGCCGGCGGCAATCGCGACGTGGATGAACGGGATCGCGGCCGCGGATACCGCGCGTGGAAGCTCGCGCGTAGCCCTCGTGGCATTCGGTAATCCATACCTGATCCGCCAGGTGCCCGCCGTCGGAACATACCTGGTCACATGGAGCGTGGGCGGCGCCCCGCTCCGAGGCGTCGCCGAAGCCATTCTGGGCCGCGGAGCGATCAGCGGGGTATCTCCCGTGTCATTGCCCGGATTCTTCGCCAGAGGCGATGGTATCCGCCGCTGATCACCCCATGGGTCGACCCACTTGCGCTCGACGATGAAGATCCTCCTCGTGGTGTTCGCCACCGCGATCACCATCCTCCTCATCCTCAACCTGGCAGGCGGGGAGAAGCGCGTACGCCGGAAGCTGCCGCATCACGGTGCCATCGAGAAGGAACAGCTGCTGCGCGAGATGAGCACCATGCTGGGTCCCACGATCGTCCAGGGCAACCGCATTACCGCGCTCCAGAATGGTGATGAGATCTTTCCCGCCATGCTTTCAGCGATCGCCGCCGCGCAGCGCACCATCACTTTCGAGACGTACATCTACTGGTCCGGCGAGATAGGGCGCCAATTCGCCGAGGCACTCGAGGCACGTGCGAGGGCAGGGGTGAAGGTGCACGTGATCCTCGATTGGGCAGGGAGTGCCAAGGCCGACGCCTCCGTGCTCAAGCAGATGGAGCAGTCGGGGGTCGAGGTGAAGCGCTTTCACCCGCTGAGCTGGTATCATCTCGCGCGAATGAACAACCGAACCCACCGCAAGCTGCTCGTCGTGGACGGTCGCATCGGGTTCACGGGGGGCGTGGGCATCGCCGATGTCTGGTCGGGAGCTGGCCAGGATCCGGAGCATTGGCGCGATTCGCACTATCAGTTCGAAGGTCCGGTCGTCGCGCAGGCGCAGGCGGTGTTCCTCGACAACTGGATCAAGTCGACCGGAGCCGTCCTGCGCGGCGACGGATACTTTCCCGAGTTGGCTCCCGTGGGCGACACGCCGGCCCAGCTCTTTGCCAGCTCCCCGACCGGGGGCAGCGAGAGCATGCAGCTGATGACGCTGATGGCGCTCGCCAGTGCGGAGCGTTCGATCGACCTCGCCGCGGCGTACTTCGTTCCCGATCGGCTCGCCCTCGATGCACTGCTCGAGGCACGTCGGCGCGGGGTGGCCGTGCGCATCATCGTCCCGGGGAAGCACATCGACTCCAAGGTCGTGCGCTGGGCATCGAAGCGCTCGTGGGGCGAACTACTCGCCGCGGGGGCCGAGATTCACGAGTTCGGCCCGACGATGTTCCACTGCAAGGGGCTGATCGTGGATCGTTGGATGGTCTCGGTGGGCTCCACGAACTTCGACCAACGGTCGTTCGCGCTCAACTCCGAGGCGAGCCTCAACGTGTACGACGCGGGCGTGGGTGAGGCACTCGCCCGGGCTTTCGAGCGCGACCTGACCCTGGCGCGGCGCGTCACTCTGGAGGAATGGCAGCGTCGTCCCTGGACCCAGCGCCTGCGTGAGCAGTTGATCCGACCATTCGAGTCCCAGCTCTAGGCGAACGAACGCAGCGGCGCTGGCCAGGCGGTCGTCTACTCCTGCCCGGCGCGTTCGCGGGCCAGTCGCCACCGCCGATACTGCAGCGCACCGCGCAGCACGAAAAACGCGGCGAAGGCGAGGTCGAGCGCGGGCGTCCCGGTGAGCGGCTCCCGTTCGAGCACGAGGAGCCGCAGCGCGATGAACACGCCCAGTCCGGCCATCACGGCGCCGATGGCGAGTCCAACCGGGGAATGCGGTGACGTCACCTTTACCATTGGGCAGCGGTGACAAGGGCGGTGCGCATGCGGCGTGCTCCGGAAAGGACGGTCTCCCCAAAGCTAGTTCGCCCGCCGGCCGACCGCCCCCGGTCGCTACGCCGGTTGCGACACGTCGGGTGACCTTGCCGTCATGAGCATGGCCTCGATCTCGCTGCAGGGCATCGGGCGCCCGTAGAGGTAGCCCTGTCCGGCGTCGCATCCCAGTTGCAGCAACTGATCGCGCTGCTCGGGATCCTCAATGCCTTCGGCCACCGTACGTAGCGACAACATTTCGGCGAGCGCGAGGATCGTGCGGATCACGGCGATACCCTCCGCGCCGTGACGCATGCCGGCCGCGAAGGTGCGGTCGATCTTCACGATGTCGACCGGAAAGCGCTGCAGGTACGAGAGCGATGAGTAGCCCGTCCCGAAGTCGTCGATTGCCAGCCGCACACCGAGGGCCTTGAGCTCATTGAGTCGCAACAGCGTTTTCTCGGCGTCCAGCATGATCACCGATTCCGTGATCTCCAGGACGAGCCGCGCGGCCGGCAGTCCGGTGTCGCGAAGCACCGATTCCACTTCCTGCGCGATGCCCGGATGTTCGAGCTGCTTGCCGGAGAGGTTCACCGTCATGGTGAGCGGCGCGTCCGGGCGGCGGGCATTCCATTCGGCGCCCTGCCGGCATGCTTCGTTGAGGATCCATCGACCCAGCGCAGCAATCACGCCGCTGCGCTCGGCGAGTGGGATGAAGGCGTCGGGAGCTATGGCCCCGCGTTCTGGATGCGTCCAGCGCGCCAGCGCTTCGGTACCGATGACCTCCCCCGACTTGAGGTCGATGATGGGCTGGTAATACACAGCGAACTCGGTCTGGGACGCGGCGCGCAGGGTGCCGTACGACGTGTAGACGCCGGTGTTGGCAAGGCGTGGACGCAGCTCGAGCTGGCAACGGTCAACCGCGTGTCGCAAGTCGGCCTGGAGGGTGACGCGGTCGATGAGCGCCACTTGCATCGCGGGCTCGAAGACGACCCAGCGCCCGGGGTTCCGCAGTTTGGCTTCGTACATCGCGACGTCGGCCTTGCGGATGAGCTCTGTCGTGTCCTCGAGTCCGCTGTACACGGCGATCCCGAGGCTCGCGCCGACGACCATCCCATGCAGCGTCCCCACCTCGAGGGGCAGTCGCAGGGCGCAGACGATGCGATCGGCCACCGCCTGGGCCCCGGAGAGTGCGTCGACTTGCTCGAGGAGCACGGCGAACTCGTCGCCTCCCATCCGGGCGACCGTATCGCAGCCGCGCGTGGCGCTGAGCAGGCGCCGTGAGGCTGCCTGCAGCACGTGGTCGCCGGCCCCGTGCCCCTGCGTGTCGTTGACGGCCTTGAAGCCGTCGAGGTCGAGGAAGATGATCGCGATGCGTTCGGCCGTACGGGAACTTCGCGTCAGGGCGTGCTCGACGCGTTCGAGGAAAAGCGCGCGATTCGGGAGCTGCGTCAGCGGGTCGTGCGTCGCTTCGTGCACAAGGCGCTCTTCGAGGGCCCTGCGCTCGGACACGTCGCTGAGCACAACGATCAACGAGTTGGTGACGCCGGGGCCTGAGGTCGCGATCGAGAGGGCGCCCCATCGAACGATCCCATCGGAGCGCTGGAAGCGGATGTCAGCGGTCTCGCTCTCCGATTTGCCCGATCTCACGGACCTGACCAGCGCCATCGCCGCGCCGCGGTCCTCGTGGACGATGAACTCCCCGAGTCGCCGTCCGTGGAGCGCGGCAGCTTCTACGCCAAGGAGTGCCGCCATCGAGGCGTTGGCGTGGACAATGCCCGACACCTCCTCGAGCATGGCGATGCCGGGAGGGGTACGATCAGGGGGGGTGCCGTTCGAGTGGGGTGCGTCGCTCATCGGGTGGGGCGCAACCTTTCCTTTTCGGCGCAATCGCAATCGATTGGACCTGAGGACCGGCGTACAACCGACGCACGCGCGAATGGCATCGTCACATCGCGATAGGACGGGGGGCCTGCCGCGAATAAGCGTCCTCAAATCCACCACGAACACCGAGGACGGCCGCCCGGGCGGGAATCGTGGATGGCATTGGGAAACTCCATGAAACCCACCGCGTAGGACAAACTGACCTCCATCCCATCCCCGTGAGCAGCACCGCCGACCTCGAACGCATCCTCGCCGATCACGCCGAGCACATTGAGGCGGTCGTGCACCGGTACGCGGACGACCCCATGGAGCGAGATGACCTCCGGCAGGAGATCGCCATTGCGGTCTGGCGCGCGCTTCCAGCGTTCGCGGGACGCGCAAGCGAGCGGACCTACATCCTGCGCATCGCCCACAATCGGGCCGCGACCTTCTGCCTCCGGCGCGCGCGCAATCGCGCCCTGTTCTCGTCAATCACCGGTGACGTCGCCTCCGACGCGACGGTGACGGGAGAGCACGACCGGCTCGACCTCTCCGGCCTGCTCCACGGTGCGCTGTCGAAGCTGCCGGGATCGCAGCGGGACGTGCTGGCGTT
>JACMLI010000287.1 GCA_014379705.1 Gemmatimonadaceae bacterium | reverse complement strand
GGAGCCGATTCCGACGAAACCACCGGCCTATGATCAGCAGGGCGTGACCATCGATGACCTGATCGACTTCACGCCGGAGCTGCGCCAGGAGGCGGTGCGGATCCTGAAGCAATACCGCTATGGCCCGCTCTTCACGCCGCCTTCGATCGCCGGCGGGTCGGATGGCACGAAGGGGGCGGTGCAGATGCCGGGCGCGGCCGGTGGCTCGAACTGGACCGGCGCGGGCGTCGATCCGGAGACAGGGGTGATGTATGTCACCTCGGTGCACTCGCCCTACATCGCGGAGTTAGTCAAGGGCACGGATCCCGAGGCCGCAAATGCGAATGGTCCCACGGGGGCCGCCGGCGACAGCGTGGAATGGACGGTGCGGCGGGGCGCTGCCGTGATCGGACCGTGGCTCGAGGGTCCGCAGGGTCTGCCCATCTTCAAGCCGCCGTACGGGCGGCTCGTGGCGATCGACCTGAACAAGGGCAGCATTCTGTGGACCGCTGCAAACGGCAACGGTCCTCGCGATCACCCCGCGATCAAGCACCTCAACCTTCCGCCCCTCGGACAGGGCGGCCGCGTCTCACCGCTCGTGACGAAGACGATGGTGTTCCTCGGCGAAGGTGGGAACAATGCGGTGGTCGCGCTTCCTCCCGGGGGTGGCGGCAAGATGTTTCGCGCGTACGACAAGTCGAGTGGTCGCGTCCTGTGGGAGATGGAGTTGCCTGGGGGCACGACGGGCGCGCCGATGACGTACATGTTCAACGGCAAGCAATACATCGTGGTGGCGATCGGCTGGAAGGACATGGGAAGCGAACTCGTCGCGCTCGCTTTGCCGTAGGCGTTGCGCATGGAAGCACGCACCATGACGAAGATCGCAGTACCCTTGGTTCTCGTGCTGATGGGGTGGTGCACCTGGCCGCGCAACACCCATGACTTCACGATCGTCGATGGGCGCGTGCTCACCATGACGGGCGCTCCCGTGGCAGGGGCCAGAGTGCGCGTGGGGTTTCCAATCTCTGAAACTGGCGGGGGCGACGAAGACAGCACCGATGCCGACGGCTGTTTTCATTTGCATGCCAGGCACAGTTCGCGCGATCGGAACGCTTTCCTCAGCGTCGAGCACGCCGACTTCACGAAGTGGTCCCGGAAGCGGCGCGATGCGACGTGGATGACCGCCATGGTGCACCTGGATACCGTCGGGCGGAGATCCAAGGGAGGGGGCTGGTTGCGGCCTCGCGAGCTACAGGACACTTCGCTGCAACCCTGCCGCGAACAGCCAACGAGGGTCGCGACACCACCCTAGCGACCGCTCGGCGCCATCACTTGAGAGCGGACTGGCGATGACGCAGCATACGGGGGCAGATTCGCGCCCTCACGGATGGTGCACATCGCCGTCCCGCGCCCGAAGGCCATGAGCCGCTCCTATCCGCACATCGAAACCCCGCCGCCGGGCCCGCGCGCCCGCGCCATCGTCGATCGCGATCGCGAGTGGACCTCGCATTGCTACATCAAGGAGTACCCGCTCGCGGTCAAGCGCGGCGAGGGCGTGATGGTCGAGGATGTCGACGGGAATCGCTATCTCGATTTCATGGCGGGCATCGCGGTGGCCTCGACGGGATACGGACACCCGCAAGTGGTGAAGGCGATCCAGGATGCGGCGGCGAACTTCCTGCACATCTGCGGTTCCGACTTCTACTACGAGGGCATGGCGGCGCTCAGCGAGAAGCTTTCGCGCATCGCGCCCGGCCCGACGCGGAAGCGCGTGTTCCTCACGAACTCGGGGACCGAGGCCACCGAGGGCGCGATCAAGCTCGCGCGGTACGCCACGCGTCGTACGGCGATGGTCGCCTTCAAGGGCGCGTTCCATGGCCGCTCGACGGGTGCGGTGAGCCTGACGTCGAGCAAGGCCCGGCAGCATGCCGGCTTTGGACCGCTGCTGCCTGACGTGCATCACGTCGACTACGCGTACCGCTATCGCTGCCGGCATTGCTCGCACAGGGCGCAGTGCAACCAGGGATGCGTCACGTCGATCGAGGACGACCTCTTCGCACGACACCTCCACCCGCGAGATGTCGCGGCGATCTTCGTCGAGCCGGTGCAGGGCGAAGGCGGGTACGTCGTGCCGCCACCGGGCTTCCTCAAGGGCCTGCGCGACCTGTGCGATCGTCACGGCATCCTCCTCGTGTTCGACGAGGTGCAGAGTGGCATCGGCCGCACGGGAAAGATGTTCGCGTGCGAACACGAGGGCGTCGAACCCGACATCCTGCTCACCGCGAAGGGCCTGGGCTCCGGCATGCCGATCGGCGCGATGATCGTGCGCGAGACGGTCGACAAGTGGCAGAACGGCTCGCATGGATCGACGTTCGGCGGCAATCCCGTGTGTTGCGCGGCGGCCCTCGCGACGATCGACCTCGTGGAGCGTGAGTTGATGGCCAACGCGGCGGTGCAGGGTGAGCGACTGCTGGCCGGTGCGCGCGCCCTGATGGATCGCCACGGCTGCATTGGCGACGTTCGCGGCGTGGGGCTCATGGTGGGGATCGAATTCGTCCGCGATCGCGCGACCCGCGAGCCCGACGCGGACCTCGTGCACCGTATCGTCGAGCTGGCGTTCAGCCGCGGTCTCCTCTTGTTAGGCGCCGGCAAGAGCGCGCTGCGACTCGCTCCCCCGCTCGTCATCGACGCCGAGGACATCGATCGGGGGCTGACGATGCTCGACGCGTGTATTGTGGAGAGTATCAGGGAGTAGCAGGCGGGCAGATGTCAGATGGGGGCGTCTGGCACCTTGAACTGCAATGCAGTGTCGATTCACGCCGAATCACGGATCCCGAACCCCGAATCACGTTGACGCCTCCTGCCCCTCCGCCGCTGGTAAAAACGCTGGGCGTCCGCGACCTCGTGTTGTTCAACGTCGTCGCCGTGCTCTCGCTGCGCTGGATGGCGACGTCGGCGGCGGCGGGACCGAGTGCACTCTCCCTGTGGGTGCTCGCCGGCCTCCTCTTCTTCGTGCCCCTTGGGCTCGCCGTGAGCTACCTCTCCGTGCACCAGCCGGCGCAGGGGGGCATGTACGTCTGGACGAAGCGCGCCTTCGGCGAAGGGCACGGCTTCATGGCCGGGTGGTGCTACTGGGTGAACAACGTGCTGTATCCCGCCAACCTGCTCATCGCGACGTCGGCCATGTTCACGTACGCCATCGGGCGCGGCGGGACGGGACTCGAGGAGAACTGGACCTACGTGCTCTCGGCGACGCTGGTCATGCTGTGGATTGCCGTGGCGATCAACATCGTCGGGTTGCAGGCCGGCAAGTGGCTGCAGAACATCGGGGCCGTGGCGACCTACCTGCCGGGCCTCGTGCTCATCGCGTTAGGCGTGCGGGCGATGTTGACTCAGCCACCGGCGAACCCGCTCACGCTCGCGAGCATCACCCCGGACCTCACAAAGTTCCCGGAGCTCAACCTGTGGGCGTCGGTGGCCTTTGCCTTCACCGGCATCGAGCTCTCGGCGACCATGAACGACGAGATCCGCGACCCGCGGCGCTCCATGCCTCGCGCCGTGGCCATTTCGGCCGCGCTGATCGCGTTCATTTACCTTGCCGGAACGCTCTCGGTCCTCTGGGTGGTCCCGAGCGGTGACGTGAACGTCGTGTCGGGATTCCTGCAGAGCATCCAGGCGGCGTCCTCGGCGGCGGGGCCGACGCTCGCGTGGCTCGTGCCGTCCTGCGCGCTGCTCTACGTGATCGGCAACATCGGCGGCGTGGGCGCCTGGCTGATCGGCCCGGCGCGCGTCGCCTTCATGATCGGCATCGATCGCTACCTGCCCCCCGCCTTCGGGAGCATCCACCCGCGCTGGAAGACGCCGTGGATCGCGATCCTCGTGCAGGCCGGCCTGTCGACGGTCTTCCTGCTGCTTTCCGTGATCGGGAAGGGCACGACGGTCGAGCGGGCCTACTTGATCCTGCTCGACACGATGCTCCTGATCTACTTCATCCCGTTTGTCTACCTGTTCCTGGTCTACATGAAGGTTGCTGCCGCGCCCGGGCAGCCACGCCGTGCCTTGCGGGTGCTGACAGGGGTGAGCGGCATCGCCCTCACGACCTTCGCGATGGTGGTCGCCTGCATTCCGCCATCAGGGACGCCGAGCGTGCTGCTCTTCGAGCTCAAGGTGGTGGGGGGCGCGGCGAGCTTTGTGCTGGTGGGGCTGGGGTTTTACTTGAGGAACCGGAGGGGGATGGGAAGGCGGTGAATGGTAATGGTGCATAGTGGAGATGATTCCATCACCCATTCACCATTCACCACTCACTATTCACCAAACCAACCTCACAGCCCCATCGTATCCAGGTGATACGGCAGCATCTTGCGCCACCACGGCCAGTCGTGTCGCACGTCGACGCCCCACATGTCGAGCCAGTGCGGGATGCCCTTCTGCGCCAGCACCTCGGCGAGGCGGCGTGAGGCATCCGGGGCCTCGTATGCGCCCTGCCCGGTGACAATCACGATGCGCGAGCTGCCGCGCAGCAACTCGAGGGCGTGTCCTTCGAGGCCCGAGAGGTACCAGAGCGGATTGTTGAAATAGACGTTGTCGTCGCTATAGCCCTTGAGGTAGCTCGTCGACAGGTCGTAGAAGCCGCTCATCGCGATCGTGCCGCCGAACAAGTCAGGGCGTCGAAAGAAGGCGTTGGCGGCGTGAAAGGCCCCGAACGATGCCCCGGTCGTGATCGCCCGCGCGTTGCGGTCGCCGGACACGTGCCGGATGTAGGGAACGAGTTCCTCCTCGATGTACGCCGAGTAGAGCGCCTGCCGACGCCCCTGCTCGCGCACCGGCAACGACTTGTCCATCCATGCGTTGCTGTTGATGCTGTCGATCGAGAAGAGCCGGACCTTCCCGGCCATGATGTGCGGCTCGATGGCCTTCACGAGGAAGAAGCGCTCGTTCTCGAGGAAGTCAGCGGCGGCGGTCGGGAAGAGCAGGAGGGGAGTCCCGGACGAGCCATAGCTGACCACGGGCATCGTGAGGCCAAGTCGTGGCGAGCGCCACCCATCGATCTGGCGGGGGAGGTTGGGATCGACGTACTGGATCGGCATACGGAGGGCAGGAGAAGGGCACTAAGACGCGATGACTTCGATCTGGATGGGCTGCGCCCCTTCCCAGAGCACGCGACGACCGAGTTCGGGCAGCTGTTCGTGGCCTGCCGTCAGCGTCAGGAAGTGGTTGCCGGCGAGCTGCCCCACCTTGCTGCAGAAGTGACAGCTGCCGTACGGGAAGAGGATCTCCGTCTCACTCGCGCCGGCGGGATAGAGGAGGATGTCTCCTCGAGAGGGAAAGGAGGTCGCGTTCTCGATGTCGATACCGAGGCTCAAGTCTCCCAGGGGGATCCACCCCGCTTCGCCACTCCAGCGTGCCTGGATCAGCTGGCTCCGGAACGGGAGGATCGAGCGGAAGGCGGCGCACGTTTGCGGGGCCGCCTTCTCCTCCAGGCGGCCTTCGAACACCAGGTCGGCGACGTTGATCAGGACACGGGTCATGGTCGTGCGGTTCGGGCGGCCAGCGGGCGACGCACGAGTATCGCGTGTGCACGGCGCCGCAACCAGTGGGCATGCCTCCTTGATGTGATTCCCCGGGGGCCGTAGGATCGGCTGATGCGGCCCGCCGATCATGCGCGTGCGATGGAGGGTTCCGGGGCCACGCCTCGCACCGGTATGGGTGTCCGCTGGAGGCTTGCCCTCCTGGGGACGTTAGGCGCCCTGTCGGGGGTGGGCGCGCAGGACACGCGGCTCGGGTACGCCCCCGCGTCGTGGGCGCGCGAGGACCGCGTGGAGGAGCGCTTCCGGTCGCTCGTGATCGCCGACTCGATCTCGGCGCTCCATCGCCCCCTCGCGGCGCGCCCTCACCCGTCGGGCTCCGCGGGCTCTCGTGAGGTCGTTGGGTACCTCGAGCGCACCCTCCGCGGGTTCGGGCTCGACGTTACGACGCACGATTATGAGGTGTGGCTTTCCGAGCCGCGTCGCGTGCAGGTGACGATGACCGGACCCACGCCGCGCGCGATCTCCGTGCGCGAGCCACCGATCGCCGGGGACCCGTCATCGTCGCATCCAGACCTTGGGGATGGCTGGGTGGCCTACTCCGGCTCGGGGGATGTGACCGCCGAAGTCGTCTACGTCAACTACGGATTGCCCGCCGACTACGCCGAGCTGTCGAGTCGCGGTGTCACGGTGGCCGGGCGCGTGGCGCTCGCGCGATACGGCCGCAGCCATCGCGCCGTGAAGGTGCACACCGCGCAGGGGGCTGGGGCGCGCGCCCTGCTGCTCTACAGCGACCCGGCCGATGACGGCGCGATGCGTGGCCCGGCCTGGCCCGAGGGTTACTGGCGTGGCCCCGACATGCTCCAGCGCGGGAACGCCAAGATGAGCTGGTTTTTCCACGGTGACCCGCTCACGCCGGGCACGCCGGCACTGCCCGGGGCGACGCGGCTCGATCCCTTGACCGCGCCGACGTTACCGCGCATTCCGGTGGTGCCGCTCGCGTGGAACGAGGCGCGCCACCTGCTGTCCGCGCTTGGGGGGATCGAGGCGCCTTCTGCATTTCGCGGGGCGCTGGCCGCGGCAACGCGCCTCGGGCCGGGGCCGGCGCGAGTTCGCGTCGACGTGCAGATGCACGATACGCTGCGGACGATCACGAACGTCGTCGCGACCCTGCGGGGCGTTTCCCAGGCGGATCGCGTGGTCATGCTCGGCGGGCACCACGATGCGTGGACCTTCGGCGGCGTGGACCCCGGCACCGGGGCGGCTGCGCTCCTCGAGGTCGCGCGCACGTTAGGCACGCTGGCCCGGGAGGGCATGCGCCCGGCGCGCAGCATTGCGCTCGCCTTCTGGGACGCGGAGGAGTTCGGGCTGACCGGGAGCACGGAGTACGTCGAGCAGTTCAGGAAGACGTTGCAGGAAGAGCTCCTGCTCTACGTGAACACCGACATGTACATGCGCGGCCGCTTCGATCCCGGCGGCGTGCCGTCGCTGAGCGCCTTTGTGGCGGACGTGGTGAAAGACGTTCCCGACGGCGCGTCCACGGTATATGACGCGTGGCAGGCGTCGGAGTGGAAGCGTCTCCCGGCAGCGCGCAAGCAGGGCGACGTCTCAGCCTTCGTGCCCGACCTGAAGCCGCTCGGCAGCGGCGCCGACTTCGTGCCGTTTCAGGATCACCTCGGCGTGCCCACCATGGCCATCGAGTTCATCGGCGACAACGGCTACGGCTACGGCACGTATCACACAAATTACGACTCGCGCGCCTACGTCGAGAAGATCGCCGACCCCGGGTTCGCACAGGGCGTGCTGATGTCGCGCGTGCTCGGGACGATGGCGCTGCGAATGAGCCAGGCCGACGTGCTGCCGTTCCGCTTCTCGCACTACGGCACGAAGCTGCGGGAAGCCATCGCGTCGGCAGAAGGCTGGGCCACGGAGGCTGGGGTCGCGATCGACGTCGCTCCGCTGCGCACGCGGGCGGCCGCCGTGGCGAAGGCGTCGGCATCGCTCGAGACCGCCCTCGATGCCCG
>JACMLI010000286.1 GCA_014379705.1 Gemmatimonadaceae bacterium | reverse complement strand
GGCGCGCGCGTCGGGACGTGGACGTCGTCCTCGCCAGCGCCGACGTGCCGTGGACGACGCATTGCCTGCCGGCTGGCCCCCTGCGCGAACCGTGGGCGTCCGTGGAGCGGGCGGACCTGGTGGTGATCACGCGGAAGGCGGCCACACCGGACACCACGAAGGAGCTGGCGATGCGGTTGCGCCGGCTGGGCGCGCGCGAGGTCGCGCTGGTAGACCTTCGCCCGGGGGACCTCCGCGATGCGGTGGAGGGCGACACGGCCCCCCTGCCGTTTCACGCGCTCGAGGGACGAAAAGTCCTTGCGATCGCGGGCGTCGGGAATCCGGGCGCTTTCTTCGCCCAGTTGCGCGCCGGTGGGGTGCACGTGAACGCCGCGCCCTGGCCCGATCATCACGCCTATACCGTGGCAGACGTGGCCCAACTCGTGGGACGTGTCCCTGCCGTGGAGTACGTCGTCTGTACGCTGAAGGACGCGGTGAAGCTTCGCCGGCTCTGGCCTCGATCTGGGCCGACGTTGTGGTATGTTTCCCAGCGCGTTGAACTGGTGGAGGGGCAGGGCGCCATCGAGGGTATCGTGCGCCGCCTGCTCACCGCCCGGTCAGCGGCTCACGACTGACAACCGCCGGTCATCCGGCCTCGAAAATACCTTCAATGCCCACCGATCTGCGACTCCCGACGAACGCCATCGTCAAGCCGGACAAGGATCGCTTCCTGAACGAGGAAAATCCCTTCGAGGCCATGATGTCCCGCTTCGATCGGGCCGCCGAACTGCTCGACCTGGAGCCCGGCCTCTACAAGGTGCTGCGGAAGCCGGAGAAGCAGATGATCGTCGCCTGCCCGACGATGATGGACAACGGCGAGATCGAGGTGTTCACGGGGATCCGGGTGCTCTACAACACGTCGCGCGGTCCGGCCAAGGGCGGCATCCGCTTCGACATGCAGGTGTCCCTCGACGAAGTCACGGCGCTCGCCGCGTGGATGACGTGGAAGTGCGCCGTCGTCAACGTGCCGTTCGGTGGCGCCAAGGGCGGCGTGATCTGCGACCCGCTCAAGATGAGCGTCGGCGAGCTGGAGCGCCTGACGCGTCGCTATACCGCCGGCATCATCTCGACGCTTGGGCCCGACAGCGACGTGCCCGCGCCCGACGTGAACACCAACGAGCGCGTGATGGCGTGGCTCATGGACACCTACTCCATGCACGTCGGCCACACGGTCACCGCGGTGACGACCGGAAAGCCCGTGGAAATGGGCGGCTCACTCGGGCGTCGTGAGGCCACGGGACGCGGCTGCATGATCGTGACGAAGGAAGCGCTGGCCCACCTCGGCATGAGCGTGAAGGGGACAACCGTGGCCGTGCAGGGCTTCGGCAACGTCGGCAGCGTGTCGGCCCACCTGCTCGCCCGCGAGGGGTGCAAGGTCGTGGCGATCTCCGATCGCACCGGGGGCTACCACAACCCCAACGGCCTCGACATCGACGACGCGATCGCGTGGGTCAAGCAGCACAAGACGCTCGAGGGCTATACCAAGGGTGATGCGATCACCAACGACGAACTGCTGACGCTCGACGTGGACGTGTTGCTGCCGGCCGCGCTCGAGAACGTCATCACGACGAAGAACGCGAACCGGATCCGCGCGAAGATCATCTGCGAAGGGGCCAACGGCCCGACGAGCGCGGCGGCCGATGCGATCCTGGACGAGAAGGGCGTGTTCGTGATCCCGGACATCCTGGCCAATGCCGGCGGCGTGACCGTCTCGTACTTCGAGTGGGTGCAGGACCGCGGCGGGTACTTCTGGGACGAGGACACCGTCAACGACCGGTTGCGCAACATCATGGTGAAGGGCTTCCGTGACGTGCTGGGCCTGTCGAAGCAACACAAGGTGAACATGCGGACCGCGTCGTACATGGTGGCGATCAGCCGGGTGGCGACGGTGCACCGCCTGCGCGGGATCTACGCATAACATCGCGCGAGTGATCGGCAGGCAGCGGGCGCAGGGAGCGGGCGACGGGGCAGCGATGCCGCGTCGCCCGATTTGCTTGCCGTGAAGTTCCGCGTGGTGGCGGTGGGCAAGCCGCGCGACCGGTCCCTCGCGGCGGTCATCGGCGAGTACGAGGGGCGCGCGCGGCACTACTGGCCGCTCGAGGCGATCGAGGTGCGCGAGGAGAGTGGGCGCGACGATCCGGCGATCGTGCGGGACCGCGAGGGGGCGCGCCTGCTCG
>JACMLI010000285.1 GCA_014379705.1 Gemmatimonadaceae bacterium | reverse complement strand
AGCCGAGAACCGGGACCCAGTGATGCCATGCGTCATCCCGGTCCGGCGAAGCCGAGAACCGGGACCCAGTGATGCCATGCGTCATCCCGGTCCGGCGAAGCCGAGAACCGGGACCCAGTGATGCCATGCGTCATCCCGGTCCGGCGAAGCCGAGAACCGGGACCCAGCGTCGTCCCAGGACCAGCTCCCTTCCGGGAGCTGGTCTTTTCTTCGTCCCTCGCGCAGCCGGGAGCCGGGGTTCAGACTTGTAGGGTCTTCGTCGCTCCTGCGAAAGCCGGAGCCCAGCGTCGTCGACTGCGGATGCAACGTCCGCCAACCCTGACCTGGATCCCCATGTCGCTCCACCGGTCCCTGCGAGCCAGCGCGGCCGCGCTTGCCCTCGTCCTCGGCGCCACGCCGCTCGCGGCCCAGGGCAAGCCCCTCTCCCCCGCCGACCTCTTCCAGCTCTCGTACGCGGCCGACCCACAGGTCAGCGCCGACGGGCAATGGGTGGCGTACGTGCGGCAGTGGAGTGACCCGTCCACCGACCGTCGCTACAGCAACATCTGGTTAGTCAAGGCCGATGGCAGCGGGCAGCGGCCGCTCACCGGCGGGCACTTCACCGAGACCTCTCCGCGCTGGTCGCCAGATGGGTCGCGCCTGCTCTACGTCTCGAATCGCGCCGGAACGCCGCAGGTGTACGTGCGCTTCATGGCCACAGGCGAGTCGTTCCCGGTGACCAACTCGCGCACGACTCCAGTGTCACCCGCGTGGTCGGCCGACGGCGCGCAGATCGGGTTTCTCGCACTCGTGCCGCAACCGGCACTCGTCATCGGGACGCCGATCACGCCTCCGCCCGGCGCCACATGGGCGGCCCCTCCCAAGTACACCGAAAGTCTCGTCTTCCGATTCGACGGCGTGGGCGAAGTGCCGACAGGCTTCGTGCACGCGTTTGTTGTACCGGCCACTGGCGGCGCAGCCCGCCAGGTCACGAGCGGTGACTTCAATCATGGTGGAACGCCGTACGGTGGGGGCTCGTTCGCCTGGACGCCGGATGGTTCGGAACTCGTGCTTCCCGCGCGTCGCGGTGAGCGGCCCGAGTGGAACTCGCGCGAGAGCGACCTCTTTGCCGTCAACGTGCGCACTGGCACAATGCGCCGGCTGACCGACCGTTTTGGTCCCGATGGCCAGCCCGCCGTTTCGCCCGACGGCCAGCTCATCGCGTGGTCCGGGTTCGATGATCGCAAGCAGGGGTACCAGAACACCCTGCTGTACCTGATGAATCGCGATGGGTCCAACAAGCGCGTGCTGTCCACGAAGCTCGACAACAGCGTCGGGAACCCCGTGTGGAGTGCCGATGGCAAGTCGGTCTACGTGCAGTTCGACGACCGCGGCAACACGAAGGTGGCGCGATTCGCGCTCGACGGATCGCACAAGGTGGTCGCGTCGAACCTCGGCGGCGGCACGAGCGCGTACAGCGGTGGCAGCTACAGCGCGTCTCGCACCGGCGTGGTGGCGTACACGATGTCCACGCCGAAGGTGCCGAGTGAGATCGCGGTGGTCGCAGAAGGGAGCGCTGCACCGCGTGTGTTGACCGCGATGAACGACGCCTTGCTCGCCGACCGGACCGTCGGGGACGTCGAGGAGATCTGGTACGAGTCCTCGAAGGACAAGCGGAAGATCCAGGGTTGGATCATCAAGCCCCCCGGCTTCGACGCCCGGAAGAAGTATCCCATGATCCTCGAGATCCATGGGGGACCCTTCGCCAACTACGGCGACCGTTTCGATGAAGAGAAGCAGCTGATGGCGGCGAACGGCTTCGTGGTGCTCTACACCAACCCACGCGGGAGCACGAGTTACGGCGAGGAGTTCGGCAACCTGATCCACCACGCGTACCCGGGCGACGACTACTACGACCTCAACTCGGGCGTCGACGCCGTCATCGCGAAAGGCTACATCGACGACAAGAACCTGTTCGTCACCGGCGGCAGCGGCGGCGGTGTGCTCACCGCCTGGATGATCGGGCCCACCGATCGCTTCCGCGCGGCGCTCGCGTTTTATCCCGTGATCAACTGGGAGAGCTTCTCGCTCACGGCCGACATGGCGCCGAGCTCGGTGAACAACTGGTTCCCCGGCTTCCCGTGGGACCACCCCGAGAACTACGCCAAGCGCTCGCTGCTCTCGGTGGTGAAGAACGTGAAGACGCCGACGCTGATCATGACGGGCGAGGAGGACTACCGCACGCCGATGTCGGAGTCGGAGCAATACTACAAGGCGCTCAAGATGCGCGGCGTGGAATCGGTGCTCGTGCGCGTGCCCGAAGAGTCCCACGGCATCCGCAAGCGGCCGAGCCACGAGGCGGCGAAGATCACGACGCTGGCCGGCTGGTTCGACAAGTACCGCGCGCCCGTCCAATAGCCTCGCCCACCATCCGCCCCCGCTCCGTACTCCTCATACGCCTCATACGCCCACCTTGATTCGCCCATACCTGCTCCTCGTCGCAACGGCCCTCGGGACCCAGGCCGCGGCCGCCCAACGCTCGGTCGCGCCCAGCGAGCTGCTCGCCCCTCCGGCAGCGGAGTGGCTGAGCCACGGCCGCACGTATGACAACCAGCGGTTCTCGCCACTGACCCAGGTGACGAAGGCGAATGTGGCGTCGCTCGTGCCGACCGCCGTCTACCAGATGAACGTGCACCGCGCCGACGGCCTCGAGGCCACGCCCATCGTCGCCGGCGGCGTGCTGTACATGACGACCTCGCACAACAGCGTGCTCGCCTTCGACCTCCGCACGCACAAGCGACTCTGGCAGTACGACCACAGCCGCAACCCCAAGGCCGTGTTCTGCTGCGGCCCGGTGAACCGCGGCGTCGCGATCGCCGGCGACAAGGTCTACATGGCGACGCTCGACGCGCACCTCATCGCGCTCGATGCCCGCACCGGCGTCGTCAAGTGGAACATCACCACGCACTCCGCGGACTCGGCCTACAGCAATACAGCAGCCCCGCTGGTCGTGGGGAACAAGGTGATCATCGGTGTCGCTGGCGGTGAGTACGGGATCCGCGGGTCCGTCACGGCGTACGATACGGAGAACGGCCGGCAGGTCTGGCGCTTCTACACCGTGCCGTCACCGGCGGAAGGCGGGTGGTGGGGCAAGTGGGCGACCAGCACTCCATGGGGCGACAAGCTCCCGCGCAACATCGCCGCCGAGAAGGCGGACTCGGCGAAGTACGCCAACACATGGCGCATCGGCGGGGCCCCGATGTGGGTCACGCCGGCGTACGACGCGCAGCTCGGGCTGATCTACTTCGGCACCGGCAATCCTTCACCGTCGAACGATGGAGTGGGTCGGCCCGGGGACAACCTCTACAACAACAGTACGATCGCGCTCGACGTGGAAACAGGAAAGCTGCGCTGGTACGTGCAGCATATCGCGCACGACCTGTGGGACTACGACCTGCCGAACCCCCCCATTCTCGCCGAGGTCGGCGGGCGCAAGCTGGTTTTGCACGCGGCGAAGGAAGGGTGGACCTACATCATGGATGCCCGCACGGGCGCGCTCGTCAGGCGCTCCGATGAGTTCGTCCCCCACGAGAACATGTTCGTGCCGCCCGACGACAAGGGCGTGTTGATGCGCCCCGGCATTTTCGGTGGGGCCAACTGGCCGCCGTCATCGTTTTCACCGCAGACCGGGTTGATGTACGTGCCGGCGCGCGACCGCCCCAACATGGCGCTGCGTAACGAGAGCGAGCTCGAGGTCGGGAAGATGTTCACCAGTGGCTCCTTCCCGCGCATTCCGGGGAACGAGCCAAAGGGCGTGCTCGCGGCGATCGACGTCGCCACAGGGAAGATCCGCTGGAAGTCGGAGCGTCCGCAGTGGGTCTGGGGCGGCACGCTCGCAACGGCGGGAGGCCTGGTGTTCATGGGCGAGACCGACGGCTGGTTCCGCGCCTACGACGCCGCAACGGGCGCGGTGCTTTGGTCCTTCTTCTGCGGCGCGGGCGTGGACTCGTCGCCGATCACCTATGAACTCGATGGCCGTCAGTTCATCGCGGTCGCGGCGGGTGGCATTCGCTATTCGCAGCTCAAGGGCAACAGCTTATTCGTATTCGCGCTTGGCGCTGTCACGCGATGAGACATGGACACGGGGCTCCGGCCTTCGCCGGAGCGACGGCAATGCAGTTCGTCGCTCCGGCGCAGGCCGGAGCCCCGTGTCGTATCCTGCTGTTCGCCACCTTGTCCCTCGCGGCATTCACGTCCGCAGCAGCGCAGACGGGCCCTGTGCTGGACCTGAGCGGTACATGGACGCGCGTGGACTCCGTCGCGCGACCCGTCGTCGCAACCACCGGCGACGCCTCGTTCCAGCACGGTGACGCCGGCAGCGGGTGGGGTTCACCGCTCACGATCACTCAGCGCGGGAACAAGCTCGTCGTCGAGTACCAGGTCTTTTCGGCGTATGACCTGCAGCCACCCCTGCAGCTCACCTTTGCGCTCGACGGCGTGCAGTCCACCAACACCCTGATGGTCGGCCACGCCGCGTCGACGCTGCGCTCCACCGCAGCCTGGGCCGACCGCGCACTCGTCATCACCACGCACTACCCCGCTCCGGCCGCACGCGGCGCACGAGCAAGTGACGTCACGGTGCGGCAGTCACTGCGCATGGACGCCCCCGGCATGCTCGTCATCGAGACCACACGTAGCGGGATCCTGGGCGCCGCCGACGTCACGACGCGCACCACGTACGCGCGAAAGTAGGGCCCCTGCTACTGCCGACGCGGCGGCGTGTACGGGTCCTGCGCCGTCGACGGCACGTTGGGATAGCGCTGCAGGCTCGCCGTGTACTCCGCAACGATCTTGTCGAAGACGCCCGTCGCCCAGGGATTGGCGTCCTTGATGTCCGTCTCCTCACGCGGGTCCGATCGCAGGTTGAATAGCCGCATCAGCGGCAGCTCGGTGACGCGCGGCTCGGGCATGAAGGCGTAGTGGAACTTCCAGTCCTGCCACTTCACGGCGCGCACCGTTGACCCGGTGAAGTAGAGCGCGCTCTGGCGAGGCGACGTCGCCTGCTTTCCCTCGAGGAACGGCAGCTGGTTCACGCCATCGATGGCGCGATCGCTCGGCACAATCTCCGGCGCCCCAACGGCAGCTGCGATCGTCGGGAAGATATCCATCTCGTGGACGATCTCGTTCGTCGTGCGACCGCGCGGAATGCGCGCCGGCCACCGGATCACGCACGGCGTACGAATGCCGCCCTCCATGACCGAGTTGTAGAAGCCGCGCCATGGCCCCGACGAGCCGCGCCACGGCCGCCGACCTTCGGCGCCATTGTCCGTGCACCAGAAGACGATCGTGTTGCGATCGATGTCCATGCGCTTGAGCGCCGCGAGGATCAACCCGACGTTGTAGTCGACGTCGGCCATCGCATCGCCGATGTCGCCGGCGCCCGTCTTTCCCGCGAAGTCGGGGTGCAGCAGCGTGGGGAAGTGGATCTGCGTGACTGGATAGAACAGGAAGAACGGCTTCCGCGCGCGCACGTTGCGCTGCATGAAGTCGATCCCCTGGTGCGCCGCCTCGCGGTCGACCACGCGACGCGATTCCAGGTCGAACACCTTCACCTGTCGCGGTGCCGCTCCGGCCTTCTGCTCCCAGATGTACGGGGTCGGCGATGTTGCGGGGTTGTAGTCTCGCGCGCTGGTGAACTGCGCTTCGTTGCTGGTGTTCGGGATGCCATACCACTCGTCGAACCCCTGGTCGATCGGCGTGCGGCTCCGGATCCAGTTCGCGCCACCCACGTGCCACTTGCCGAACAGTGCCGTCGCGTAGCCAATCGACCTGAGCGCCTCGGCGATCGTCACTTCCCAGAGCGTGATTCCGGTGTTCTGCGTCGCGCCGGAACGGATCGCATAGCGCCCCGTGAGCAGCGCCGCGCGCGACACGGTGCACGAGAACTCCACGTTGAAGTTGTCGAGGCGGATGCCCTGGGCCGCGATGCTGTCGATGTTTGGCGTGGGCACGCCGCGGACGCTGCCGTACGCTCCCACCTCCCCCCAGCCGAGGTTGTCGGGGAAGATGAGGACGATGTTGGGGCGCTCGGCCTGCGGTGCGCGCTGGGCGTCGACTGGCGACGCCAGGGCGACAATGGCGGTGCAGGCGAGGCAGCTGGTGCGAAGGCGCGTCCACATCTCGATTCTCCTGCGAGGAGCCGCAAGACCCTACCGTCTGCCGGCGCGGTTGTCCATGGCCGGGGATCGTGAAGTGGTGCGTTCACCGGCGCGCCGCGCTTCCGACACTGGGTCCCGGCTCTCGGCTCGCTGTCGCTCGCCGGACGGGGATGACAACAGAGCGCGATTCCCCGTCATCCCGGACAAGCGAGCGAGAGCGAGCGCAGATCCGGGACCCAGCGTCGTTCCATGTGCGGTGCCGGCGGCGTCGCCGCCGGCCACTCTGCCATCTGCCATCTCAAGCGCATCGACCGCCTAGCGAATCCCGACCAGCCCCTTCACCGACTCGATGAGCTTCGGCGCGTCGAACCCGCGCCCGTCCTTGAACACCGTGACCACGTTCCGGATCGCCACGGGATTCGCCGCGAGATCCCCGCGCAGCAGCACGAGATCGGCAATCTTCCCATTCTGCACGGTCCCCAGGTCCTTCTGGCCCAGCACCTTCGCACCGTTCGCCGACATGATCTGCACCACCTGGCCCGGCTGGAAGCCAGCCTCGATCAGAAGCTCGTAGTTCCGCTGGTCGCCGTAGCCGGGAAGCGCGCCGCCATTGCCCGTGGGATCCACGCCGGCCGCCAGGGTGCCTCCCGCCTTCACGAACGCGAGCTCGTACTCCATCGCCTTCTTGAGCATCGCCAACGACGGGTTGTTGGCGGCGTTCGCGGCGAGTCGTTCGCGCGTCGCCACGTACTCTGCGCGCACGTCGGTGCTCATGGCGTCGAGCACGCGCTGGTCGAGCGGCGGACGGTTGGGGATCGAGATCTCGTACACGGCGAGCGTCGACGTCATCGGCACGCCCTTCGCCACCATCGCCTTGAACGTCTCCTGCGCCCTGGGACCATTCACGTCGAGGGCGAGGTACGTCGCGCGGTCCATCGCCGGGCAGGCATCGGGCTGTTTGCCAGGCACATATTCGAGGTTCGCCATGAGGCCGTGCTCGAGCGCATCGATGCCCGCCTCGACGGCTTCCTTGTATCCAACTGAACACAGGTGCCCCGTGACCTTCACGCCGCGCTTGTGGGCAGCGTCGGTGATCGCCCGCAGGTTCGCGCGGCTGATCTCGGTGTACACCTTGAACCACGTCGCCCCCTCGTCGGCCCAGTAGTTCACGACGCGACGCGCCTGCTCCGGCGTCGTGATGTGCATGCGCTCGACGACGTCGTCGGGGCCCGTGAGATACGGCCCGCTGATGTGCATGCGCGGCCCGGGCACCTTCCCCTTCTCGATCTGGTCCTTGAGCGAGATCTCGGCGTACGGCGAAATGCTGCCGGTCGTGCGGATGCTCGTGACACCTGCGGCGAGGTAGAGCCGCGGCGCACTCGTATTGAGCTGCGCGCGCCGTCCCGCAGAGTTCGTGTAGAACGTGTGATCGTGCATTCCGACAAGGCCAGGGATCACCGTATGGCCGGAGCGATCGAGCACCGTCGCGTTCGCCGGAATATTCACGCTGGCGAACGGCCCGACCGCCGAGATCCGCCCGTTGCTGATCACGACCGTCTGGTCGGCCTTGGGACCCGCACCCGTGCCATCGATGACTGTCACGTGCGTGAGGGCCACCACCTGGGCGTCCACGCTCACGAACGACTTCGTGAGCTCGGAGAGTGGCGGACCCTGGGCCACCGCGCCCGGCCAGGCGACCAAGGCAGCAATGACCAACGAAAGACCCTGTGCGCGCATCGTGATGTTCTCCGTGGATGACGATCCTCGAGTGGACCGGGACTGCTTACTTCACCTCGAACACGCCCATCATTCCCGCCTGCAAGTGCTCGGCGATATGGCAGTGCATCATCCACCGACCCGGGTTCGACATCTCCACGAGCAGGTCGACGGTGTCGCCGACGGGAAGGAGCACCGTGTCCTTCCACACAAGATTGGTCGCCGGAACGCCATTGTGCGAGAGGACGAGGAAGCGCTGCCCGTGCAGGTGGATCGGATGGGGCATGGGGTGCAGGGAGGCGCGGTCGTTGGCGATGCGCACTTTCACGACGTCCCCGAGCCGGAAGCCCCACCGGATGTCCATGTTCTCCGCCAGGGTCTGCGCATCCCGCAGGACCCAGCGGGCGTCGCGACCGGTCGCAAGCCAGTCCATCATCGGCATCGTGCCGCTCAGCTCCACGGGGTGGGCGTAGGCGGCGTCCTTTCGCAGCATCTGCATCAGCGCGTAGGGGAGCTCCCCGAGGCGCAGCGTGAGAACCAGGGACTTGTCCGGCGCCCGGTCGAACCAGGAGCGGTACCGGTCGATGTCGCCGACCACGTCGCGGTTCACGCGCAATCGCCCGAAGGCCGCCCGGTGATCCGGGGCGGCCACAGGCCCGGCGACCGTGACCATGCCTAACGTGTCGACCTCGGGGAAGAAGTTCCCGACCACGTGGTCGATCGCCTGCACCCGGTTCACCAGCGCCACGCGCCCTGCCGTCGGAAAGAAGGCGTCGACGATGTAGCGCTGCGCCGGGGCGATGGTTACGTGCGTCACCCACGCCTCGCGCTCGTATCGCCCCACGTCGGCTCCCACGAGCTTCATCCGGGCTCCGGGCAGGCTGACGTTCCAGGTGCGCGTGTTCGAGACGTTCGTCAGGTAGAGCCGCACCACGCTGCCCGGACGGACCTGCAGTGCGTAGTTGGTTTCCCCATTGACGAGCAGCACGTTGCCGAAACGCCCCATCAGCGCGTGCGTGGGATCGTCCCGGCCGTACGGCACGAGTCCGCCCGCGCCCAGCAGCAGGTCGTCGAGGATCAGCGTCTCCTCGCGATGCGCCGGGCCGAACGCATCGGGACGCTTCGGCCGCACGAGGATGTTCCCGTAGAGGCCGAGGTCCTGCTGGATGTCCTCGCGGACATGAGGGTGATACCAGTAGAGGCCCGCGTCGCGGAAGTGCACGCGGTACGTGAACTCCCCACCGGCCTTCACCTCGTCCTGCGTCACCCCCACCGCGCCGTCACTCGCATTCTCCAGGCGCACGCCGTGCCAGTGCACGGCACTCGGCAGGTCGATCGCATTCCGGAAGCGCACCATGACCGTCGACCCTTCGTGCGCCTGGAGCAGGGGTCCCGGGTACTGGCCGTTGTACGCGTACATGACGAGCTGCCGTCCATTGATGGTGCGTCGGACGAGCGAGGCCGTCAGCGTGAGCGTGTCGCCATCGCGCAGGGCAACAAGCGCACGCGGCTTCGCCTCTGGCAGGGCTGCGACGTCCATGCCAGCAGCGGGAAGGAAGGGCGCGACCGCCGGGACCAGCTCGTCGATCCCCGGCATGGCGCGCATCGGCTGCCCGGCCCTGTGCGGAGGCATGAACCACCGCGCCGAAGCAGGCTGCACCGCCGTGTCTCCCCCATGTTCCGCGTGTGACGCGACGGCCGCGTTCCCCGCCGGCATGTCCATCGAATGCTGCTGCATCCGGATGCTCGGCGAGAGCCCCCGCAGCACAAGGGGTCCCGAGCGCGACCTGACGCTGTCCGAGCCCTCGGCGGTGATGAAGACGATGAACTTGTCGTCTGCAACCTCGCCGAGATGCGTCCGGCCGTTTGTCACCCGCCCAAGCTTGCGCATGGGGTCGAGCGAAGGTGGTGAGACCCACGCGATGTACGTCGTGTAGGCGCCGAGGGCGCGCGGGGACGGCAGGCCGCGAATGTCGACGGTGACGTCGTAGCGCTGGGAGCCCGCGGGGGTCAGTGCGGCGTCGAAGGGAGACGCGGCGCGGCCCAGCTCCACCGTGCCGCCGGCGTCACCGACCTCCGGCCGCGCCACCAGTTCCATACAGTAGAGGTCGGAACTCGGCCGTAGCGCACTCGTATCGGTGGCGCAGAGCGGCTCGGGCGCACTGGGCCGGTTGAACGCGACGGCGAATACGGCGGTGCCAAGTAGCAGGCCCGACAGGGAGAGTCGTCGCAAGCGCATGAGGCCTTCAAGGTCGCGCGCGGGGCGCCGCGAAACCAGAGTCAACCGTGAGGCATCGGGTGCAAACGAACGAATGTCGGGTTCTCCGACGGAAGCGCGCATACCGGGATACGCGGCACAGACTTTGACTCCGCAGCCGCCAACTGCATTCTCGGAGCATCATCATGATTCCCAGCACCGGCATGATCCAGAAGACCGCACTTACCCTCGCCACCGTTGGCGTCCTCGCGGCGGCGTTGACCGCCTCCGCAAGCCAAGCGCGCCTCGAAGCCAGCCCCGTCCGTCCGGCCGACGCATGGCTCAAGAAGACGGCGAACGCCAGGTATCACCAGCTGTTCGACTTCCCGACGGCGGGAGGCGGCATCCCCCTCGTCCACATCATGAACTACGTGGATACGTACAACAAGGCATACGGCGTGCCCGACAAGGACATCAATCCCGTGGGCACGTTCTATGGCGCGACCACTTTCTTCGGTGTCTCGGACGCGATGTGGGCGAAGTACAAGATCGGTGAGTTCCTCAACGAGAAGGACGGCACGGGCCAGGCGTTCACCAGGAATCCGTGGCGCGAGGCTCCGGTGATCCTTGGCATGGAGCTCCGCGCGGCGAGCATCGAGACCCTCCAGCAGCGCGGCTCAACGTTCATCCTCTGCAACAACGCGCTGACCATTTTCTCGGGAATGCTCGCCAAGGCGCTTGGTCTTGAAGCAACAAACGTCTACAACGACCTCAAGGCGAACATCCTTCCGGGCGTCGAGCTGATCCCGGGCATGGTGGTCGCGATCGAGCAGGCGCAGTCGGCGGGGCTGTCGTACCACAGGCAGTAGGGATCGGGTGGTCGGGGGGGGCGGGGTCCTGGCCGTCGAGCTCGCGCAAGCCCGGAGTGACGATACCACTCGTCGCTCCGGCGAAGGCCGGAGCCCCGTGTCGTTGCCAGTGACCTGTCCCCCGAACGGGGCGCGTCGTTAGGGAAGACGCCTCGAAATGAATGAGGGCGCGACATCCTGGGTGTCGCGCCCTCATTCACTGCCAACCGCCAAGCGCAACTAGAAGCGCATGCCCATGGTGAATGGCAGCAGGCGGAATGCCGTCAAAGATCCCGCCTGTTTCGTCAGCGGTTGGAGCAAGCGCGTTTCCACGAAGAAGGTCCTTTGCCCTGCGTTCCACGCATGCCCGGCGCCCACCGTCGCGCCGACATCCCGGTTGATGATGGTGTGCGTGATCGGTTCAGCTGGGCACAGCGCGCCGTTCGGCGTGCAATCCACGATCTTCTCCGCCACACGTGCGGAGACGAGCGACTGCACGCCGAGCAGGAAGTACGCCGAGCTGTGGCCCATGCCATCACCGGCCTTGCCGATAAACTGCTGGAAGCTCAACCCGGCGCCCAGGACCGAACGCTGTGACGTGGAGAAACACACCGATTGCAGCGCGAGGCTGCACGGATAGAGCCGCTGTGCCCCGAACAGGTGCGATGACAACTCTGCCCGGAGCCACGCGCGCCGGCTACCCAACCGGCGTGCGATGGTGCTCTCGACGTTGAGGCCGACGTTGTTCCCCTCGTCTCCGTGGAAGAACGTGGGACCTGTCGCCACGCCGAATGACCAGCGGCGTGGAGTCAGGCTGTCCGACCGGGCCTGGGCTTCCACCTCGGACGCACCGAGGAGGGCGAGCGCCGCGACGGCGAGGCG
Organism: Gemmatimonadaceae bacterium; assembly: GCA_014379705.1. GTDB lineage: Bacteria > Gemmatimonadota > Gemmatimonadetes > Gemmatimonadales > Gemmatimonadaceae > RBC101. The sequence goes on along the minus strand of JACMLI010000285.1, from coordinate 1,662 downwards.
CCGGGCCAGTGGACCGGGTGAAGGTTGCATTCGTTCAGCGAGCGGCTTTCGAGACCAGCATGGCGCGACCATTGATGTTTCCTCCGTCCCTGAATAGCACGTGGTTCGCGTCGGCATACGACGCGCCGATCGCCGCGGCGTTCACGTATGTACCAAGGAAGTCGTCGTTCGTCCAGAGGAAGGACAGGCTCTGGTAGACCGTGGCCACGAACGTGCCCGCCGCGATCAGCGTCGGCCCCACGCCGGTGGCCGCTGTGACGGCCGCATAGCCGCCCGCCGCCGCGGAGATCTGCTGCCAGCGCTGCGCCAGGTTGAAGCTCTCCTGCTTTGTTTCGCACTTGTTGTTGTCGTCCTCCCAGACCGAGACGTTGAAGCCACTCTGCTGGATGGCATTGTAGTTGTTGATCTGGTTCTGGTCGAAGACGAGGGCATCGCCGTTCCAGAATGCGTTGTCCTGGTTGAAGCCGCGCGGATAGCTCACGCGATCGCCGGAGCAGGCCAGGTCCGCACCGAAGTGCGACATGCCGGGAGCCGGCGGGCCATGAACGTGGACTTCGATTTCCGGGGCACCGAGGGTCCAGGGTTCACCCATGTCCACGAGGCGCTGGAACGTGATGTAGAGGCCTGCGGGGAGCCCCAGCGGCGGACCGCCCCCACCCCCACCGCAGCTCAGCGGGTCGCACACCAGGCCGTACGTTGTGGCTTCAGCTGGGGCGGCGGGATCCTCGATGGTCTCCCGCTTCGGGTTGCCGCGCTTGGCGCGCTCCACCGCCGTGAGACCGCGCGAGAAGTCAGTCTCCACGGGGACGAGCACGAGCACGGGCGCCTCGGGCGGAGCGGCGAGGCTGAGGGTGACGCGCTTCCCGCTGAGGTCCCAGGCAATCGGGACTTCGGTGTCCTCGACCTGCGTCGCGACGATCAGGTTGTCTTCGCCGCGCCAGCGCTTCCGGTGGGCGGCAACCGGCATGTAGAACTCGAGCGGGGGCAGGCCGCGCAGGTCCCCGAGGATGCCGGCCTCCGACGTGGCGCCGTGGCGTGCGACGGATGAGAGCAGGTTGCGTCCCGAGCTGCCATTGAGGTAGTCGGCGAGGCGCAGCTTGAACTCCTTCATCGGGGCATCGCGCATGTCGACCTTCACGCGCTGGCACAGGTCGGGGTCGCGCAAGGCGAGCGCGACGCGTCGCGCCAGCTCGCCCTGCCGCGACTGCAGGTCGGACCTGCCCTCCGAGATGAGGGCCGCCACCGCGGACGGGGGCACGGGGACGGTCGAATCGGCGGTGCACGCCGCGGCCACGAGTGCAAGGGCCAGCGCGCTTGCGCTGCCCGCGACGGCACTATTCCAGGTATATCGCATCATCCTCACCCTTCCTTGGGTCACCGACCCGTTGAATGGACGCCCCGTTCACGACGAGGCGGGGAAAGGTTAGGCGCGCGGGTCACTCGCCCGTCATGCGCCGTCGACGCCACGGCGCCAGCGCGTGCGCCCCGTCACGTGGGGCGCTGAAATGCTTTATGTATTTAGTGCGTCGTCACGCACCACGACGGCGCGCCACGCGGTGGCGCACGTGGCGTGCGGGCGTGCAACGCCGTGGTTGCACCGGCAAGGATTCGATGTCGCTCGCGGGGCGCGACGGCGCGAGAATACGGCGGGCTCGCGCGTTT
>JACMLI010000032.1 GCA_014379705.1 Gemmatimonadaceae bacterium | reverse complement strand
CGTGGCGGAGGCGGTGGAGCGCGGCGCGCGCACGCTCATGCCCGACGCTCCGCTCTCCCCCGAGGACGTGGAGCTCTTTCGCTCCGCCGCGGCGCTCTTTCGCGGGGCGGCGGAGCAACTCCGCAGCGCCACGACCTACACGGCGAAAGCATCTGACGTCGAGCGCTTCGCCGCCGCGGTGCGCGGCACCGAGGCTCCCGCCGAACCCGCCGCGCCCGTCGTGCGTATCGAGCAGCTCTTCTACGCGGACCAGGGCCCGCACGTCATCGAGCGACCACCTGCGCCGCCCATGCCACCGGAGCAGAAGCTGCACCACGAGCTCGTGGCGCGGTCGGAACACCTGCAGCGGCTGATCACCGAAGGGCGTGAAGCCGCCGATCCGGTCGTAAAGGCTCGCGTGAGGCGAGACCTCAAGGTCACGACCCGCGAACTCGAAACCCTGGCCGCCAGCTTCGGGGCCCATCAGCTCTCCGCGTTCTTCGCCGATGTCGGACACGCGGAGGACCTCGTGGCACCCGCGGAACTCGATGGCCTCGCGTCGGCCGCGCGCGTGACCATGACCCCCTTTCCGTCGTTGGATGAGCTGGAGCGACGCATGGCCGTAGTCCAGCGCTCACGTCGCGTGACCCCTCTATCCACGCCCGTCGTGCCTGCTCCTGCTGCTGCTCCTCCTGCTCCTGCTCCTGCTCCTGCTCCTGCTGCTCCTCCTGCTCCTCCTGCTCCTCCTGCTCCTGCGCTCCCTCCCGTCGCCGCGGCCCGGTCATCGGCCACGCCGACCGGCCGCGCGTTGCAGGACCTGCTGGCGACGGGCATCGAGGGCTTTCGGTCGCTCGAAATCGATCCACTGAGCCCTCCCGCCGATCTCGGCGCGGGCGACGTGGTGGACATCGAAAGCCTGACCTTCAAGGGGCCGATGGCGCTCGCCCGCGCGATCGAGCTACGCAACGACCTGCTGGCGCGTGGCACCCCGCAGGACGATGCCCTGCGCGAGATCTTCGATTTGCTCGACCTCGCCCGCGCCGAGTGATCGCGTGAAGTTCGGCTGGAAGGGTGCCCTCGGGATCGTCATCAGTGTCGTGCTGCTGGTGTGGACGCTGCGCGACGTGTCCATGCAGGAAGTCTGGGAGGTCCTGCGGCATTCCAACGTTGCCCTCCTCGTCCTCTCGGCGTTCGTGGCCACGCTCGTGTTTCCGCTCCGGGCCGTGCGCTGGCGCGTGATCCTCGAGCCGGTGATCGACGCACCGTTCGGTCCGCTCTGGCGCTCGATCGCCATCGGGATGATGGTGAACAACGTGGCCCCCGCGCGCGCGGGCGAACTCGCGCGCGCCTTCGCCATCACGCGCGAGGTGCCAAGCATCCGCTTCACGACGGCGTTCGCCTCACTCGCGGTCGACCGGATCATCGACGCCGTGGTCGTGGTCGTGCTGCTCGTCGTGGCGATGTTCTTCTCCGACATTCCGCCGACGACCACGATCAACGGGTGGACGGTGACGAAGCTGGCATGGGTGGCCGGTGGCGTGGCCGGTGCGGCGCTCGCCGGCGTGACCGGTGTCGCGCTCTTCCCCACCCTCGTCACGCGCGTGTTCGACGCGCTCTTCGCTCGCATGGCCCCGAAGCTTCACCTGAAGGGGCGCGCGATCCTGGATGCGCTCATCAGCGGCTTCGCGGCCCTCCGCTCCCCGGGGCGGTTCGTGCGCATCGTGTTCTGGGCCGTGCTGATGTGGCTCGTGAACGCCGTGGCCTTCTACATCGGGTTTGTCGCGGTCGGAATGGAGGTGCCCTTCTGGGCGGCGATCTTTGTCGCGTCGCTGATCGCGATCGGGGTCGCGGCGCCGTCGTCGCCGGGCTTCGTCGGCGTCTTCGAGTTCTTCGCGAAGACCGGCCTCGCGCTCTACGGGGTGTCGTCGACACTCGCCGTGGGCTGGGCCCTCGCCTTTCACTTCATTGCCTTCATCCCGATCACGGTGCTCGGTTTCTACTACTTCGGGCGGCTCGGGATGCACTTCAAGGATCTCGGGAAGGCGCAACAGCAAGCCGCGTGAACGCCACCACTGCCTGGGTCGATGCGCAGGCCAAGATCAACCTTGTCTTGCGAGTGCTCGCTCGTGAGGCGAGTGGCTACCACCAGGTCGAAACGCTCCTGTGCCGGATCGACCTCGCCGATCGCGTCCGCGTCCGCCTGAACGCGACCGGTCGTTCGCTCGAGTGCGGCGGGCCGTCGATGCCGGCCGGAGGCCTGGGCCCGACGGAGAAGAACCTCGCGTGGCGCGCGGCGACTGCCTTCGTCGAAGCTGCTGCATGGCGAACCGGCTTCGCCATCGAGGTCGAGAAACACATCCCGGTCGGGGGTGGACTCGGTGGAGGGAGTGCAGATGCCGGCGCGGTGCTCCGGTGCCTCAACGTGCTCGCCCCGCGACCCCTGAGTCGCACTCGGCTCCTGGAACTCGCCTCCGCACTGGGCGCCGACGTCCCCTTCCTCACGCAGGATCTGTCCGTGCTTGCGCTCGGATGGGGGCGAGGGGACCGGCTGCTTGCGCTTCCCGCCCTCCCGGAGCGCCCATGCCTGATCGTCTCGGCGCCCTTCGGGGTGAACACCGCCGACGCCTATGGATGGCTCAGCGAGGCAGGGGTGCCGAGTCACCCGGGAAGCGTCAGTTCCGTGGCCGAATTGGGCTCCTGGCCCTCTGTCGACGCCATCTCCGCGAACGATTTCGAGCAGCCGGTCTTTGGCCGGATGGCCGCCCTTCACTCGGCGTTCACCGAACTGGACGCCCATCGCGGACCGCGCGGGCTGGCCGTCGTGCGCATGAGTGGTTCGGGGTCGACGCTCTTCGGACTTTACGACGGGACGGGCCACGCGATCCCGCTTCCGGAGGGCTTCACGGTCCGGGAAACTCGGACCAGCGGAGCGGTTTCCGCGGTCGGGACGGCGGATTGAGGGGAGCGTCGGGCGCATCGCTCGCTCGTGTTGAGCACAGCATGGCGCCCAACTAGCTTCAGGGGCTTGTGCCCCCTCGTCCAATGGCAGGACACCGGTCTTTGGATCCGGGAATGGTGGTTCGAATCCACCGGGGGCAATGCGCGGGCTCGGGCGGGACGACCGGGACCTCGGTAACGGCGGAATCGATTGACCTAGCTACCTGTCCCATCTAGCTTTAGAGGCTTCACGGTAATGGACCATCTGCCTGGCGTGCTGCGCGGATTCAAGCTCATTTCGGGCACGGCCAACAGGGGTCTCGCGGAAGAGATCGCGCGCAATCTCGGAGTGGACCTCGCCAAGGTCACCATCTCGAGGTTCGCGGACGGCGAGATCTTCGTGCGCATCGATGAAAATGTCCGCGGCGCGGATGTCTTCATCGTCCAGCCAACGAACCCGCCAGCGGAAAACCTGCTGGAATTGCTGCTCCTCATCGATGCAGCACGGCGGGCTTCGGCGGCGCGCATTACCTGCGTCATGCCGTACTACGGCTACTCGCGACAGGACCGCAAGGACCAGCCGCGCGTGGCCATCGGGGCCAAGCTGGTTGCGAACATGATCGAGAAGGCGGGGGTGGACCGGGTCCTGGGGCTCGATTTCCACCAGCACCAGCTGCAGGGGTTCTTCGACGAGCCGGTCGATCACCTCTACGCCGCCCCGGTGCTGATGAATCATTTCAGGCGCAAGCAGCTGAAGGACCTCGTGATCGTCGCGCCCGACGTGGGCTCGGCGAAGATGGCCCGGGGGTTCGCCAAGCGTCTCAATGCGACCCTCGCGATCATCGACAAGCGGCGTCCCTCGGCGAACGTGTCGGAAGTCGTGAACGTCGTCGGTGAAGTCGAGGGCAAGGATTGCGTGATTCCCGACGACATGATCGACACGGCGGGCACGGTGTCCGAAGCAGCGAAGGCACTCCGCGGTTTGGGGGCGAAGGACATCTACGTGTGCGCGACGCACGCGTTGCTGTCCGGCCCGGCGGTCCAGCGGTTGAGTGAAGCACCGATCAAGGAAGTCGTCGTCACGGACTCGATCGCGATCAAGCCGGAGAAGCGGTTCGATACGCTGACGGTGCTGTCCGTGGGGGAATTGCTCGCGAAGGCGATCCGCTTCACGCACAGCGAGCAGAGTGTGAGTTCATTGTTCGACTGATCGCGCGGCCTGGGCCGCGCGTTCCGCCCCGGTGATCGCCGGGACCGGAATTCTCCCAGGTAATCCGTACGTGTCATGGCTACTGCCAACCTGTCCGCTGCCGCCCGCACTGCCACCGGCAAGGGCGTTGCTCGTTCCCTGCGTCGTGAAGGACGCCTCCCGGCCGTGATCTACGGCCACGCCCGCGAGTCGCAGTCCCTGAGCCTCGACGCGCGCGAACTCGGTCGCCTCCTCGGCCACATCAATGCCGAGACCACGGTCATCGAGCTGGCCGTCGACGGCAGCACGACGAGGACCCTGATCCGCGACATCCAGCGCCACCCGCTGTCGCGCGCCATCATCCACGTCGACTTCCAGGAACTGGTCGCCGGTGAAAAGGTGGTCGTGAAGATCCCGGTCGTGCTCACGGGCACGGCGGTGGGCGTCCGCCTCAATGGCGGCATCATGACGCAGATCCTGCAGGAGCTCGAGTGCCGCGTGGACCCGACGAACATCCCGAACCGCATCGAGGTGGACATCACCGACGTGACGATCGGTCACTCGATCCACGTGAGCGAGGTGAAGGTCCCGGAAGGCGTTGAAGTCCTCGACGACGAGTCGGGCACCATCATGATCGTCTCGGCGCCCAAGGAAGAAGTTGCGGCGGTGCCGGCAGAGGTGGCGACCGGCCCCGAGCCGGAGCTCATCCGCAAGCCGAAGCCCGAAGACGAGACCCCCGAGAAGAAGTAGCCGCCGCCTGACGGGTGAAGCTCGTCATCGGCCTGGGGAATCCAGGAAAGAAATACGAACACACGCGCCACAACGTCGGCTGGTGGGTTATCGACCACCTGGCCGACGTTTGGCATTTCGACCCGTGGCGCAAGGACGGCGACGCGCTCGTCTCGGACGGGCGGCGTGGGGTGCACCGCGTACGCCTCGTGAAGCCGCAGACGTACATGAACCTCAGTGGGGCGGCGCTGCGGCCGTACCTGCGGCGGGAGACGTGGTCCGCTGCCACGGATCTGCTGGTCGTGGTGGACGAGGTGGCACTGCCGTTAGGCAGGTACCGGCTGCGGGCGAGCGGGAGTGCGGGGGGGCACAACGGGTTGAAGTCGATTGAGGGGGCAGTGGGTGGGCAGGACTATGCGCGGCTTCGTGTCGGGATTCGGCCCGCGGAGGAGGAACGAGATGTCGGCGTGCTCTCCGATTTCGTCCTCGACAAGTTCGGGAAGGCGGAACGGGAGACGGTCCTCGCTCTCCTACCGGACTTGGCAAGTCTCATTGAGATGTGGTCCGCTGATGGCGTGCTCGCGACCATGAACGCGTTCAATCGTACGCCGCGGAGCTAGGAGACGAATTACGGGAGTCACGGGCAGTACGAGAAGCACGGGAGGCACGAGAAGGCTGAGGGCGACGTTGGTCAACTGTCTTCAAGTGGCGCATCAGGGGCACGATCATCCGGCACACCTGATCGCAGCGTGCTTCCAGGGTTGCACGGTCGGACAGTCGGATCATCTTCAGGTCCGCAGCCAGACGAATCAGGTAGGCACATTCGCGCGCCGAACCGAGCGAGATCGCGAGGAATGCAGCGAATTGTGCGGCGGAGGATCGACCGGATCCCTCGACTATGTTGGCGCTCACCGAGATCGCCGCGCGGCGCAGCTGATTGCTGAGGACCTTGTCGCCCATGCGCAGTTGCCGCTCAATCACCTGAAGGGTCGCGACGGTGAACTCGTGGGCCTTCTGCCAGGCGGTAAGGCGTTCGTAGGGGTGCATGACCCAAAGACTAGCAAACCCCAGCGAAAGTCCGGTCTCTTTCCATCCCCGGTTGATACATTTCACCGCACGGGAACGCGCGGAGTTCGTGCATCCCGTGCTTCTCGTACTGCCCGTGATTCCCGTCATTCGTCGTCGCCAATCGCCCAAGTCCGCGGATAGATGCTCTCTCTAGGAATTGTAGGCCTCCCAAACGTCGGCAAATCCAGCCTGTTCAACGCGCTCACCTCCTCTTCGAGTGCGGCGGCCGCGAACTATCCGTTCTGCACGGTGGATCCCAATGTGGGAATGGTCGAGGTCCCCGACTCGCGCCTGGCCGCACTCGCTGAAATCGTGCAGCCGAAAAAGACCGTCCCGGCCGTCGTCCAGTTCATGGATATCGCCGGCCTCGTGAAGGGCGCCGCGCAAGGGGAAGGGCTCGGGAACAAGTTCCTCGCCAACATCCGTGAGACCGACGCGATCGTGCATGTCGTGCGGTGCTTCGAGGATCCCGATGTCACGCACGTCATGGGAAGCGTGAATCCGGTGCGCGATCGGGAAGTCATCGAGTTCGAGCTCGCCCTCTCCGACCTTGGCAGCGTGGAGAAGCGACTCGACAAGACGCAGCGCGCCGCACGCACCGGGGACAAGGACGCCCAGGCGGAGTTGCCGACGCTGGAGATCGCGAACAAGACGCTCTCCGAGGGAAAATCATTGCGCGAAGCCGCGCTCACGCCGGCGCAGCGGTTGCTGCTCGCGCCACTGCAGCTGTTGACGATGAAGCCCGTGCTCTACGCGGCGAACGTCACGGACGCGGAGCTGAGCGGCGAGGAGGGCGCGCACGTGAAGGCGCTCCGGGAGGCGATCGCGTCGAGTGGTGAGGCCGCGGAAGTGGTCACCTTCTCGGCGAAGATCGAGGCCGAGTTGTCGGAGTTGTCGCCGGACGAGCGTCGCGAATTCCTGGCGTCGCTCGGCATCGAGTCGGCAGGACTCGATCGGCTCATCCGCGCCGGCTACCACCTGCTCGGCCTGCAGACCTACTTCACGGCGGGTGAGCAGGAAGTGCGGGCGTGGACCATCCACACCGGGGACACCGCGCCGAAGGCGGCGGGGGTGATCCACACGGACTTCGAGCGTGGCTTCATTCGCGCCGAGACCGTGGGGTTCGACGACTTCGTCTCGCTGCGCGGGTGGAAGGAAGCGCGCGAGAAGGGATCCGTGCGCTCCGAGGGCAAGGAGTACGTCGTGAAGGACGGCGACGTGATGCTCTTCCGCTTCAACGTTTAGCTGCGGAGTCCAGTCGCTGCGCCAGGTCGAGGACTTGCGCCCGCAGCTCACTGTCGAGTTGGGGATCGCCATCGGCAGCCAACAGGTCGGCGGCACGTTGTGATGACGCGGTCGCGGCAACCGTGTCGCGCTGGGCGAGGAGCAGGCGCGCGAGGCTGAAGTGGGCGCGCGCCGATGCTGGCACGATCTCGGTGCGGAGCGTGGCGAGCACAATGCGTCCCGCGATCGTCGTGTCGCCGCGCGCGGCGAGCCAGCCGTCCGCCGCGATGAAGTCGGCGATGGTGAGCACGTCGGTTTCG
>JACMLI010000284.1 GCA_014379705.1 Gemmatimonadaceae bacterium | reverse complement strand
GCGCGACGGCAAACTCGGGATTTCGTACGATGGCATCGTAGGTCCCGGAGCCCTGCCTCGCGACGATCGCCTTCCGCATTTCCGCGGCCCGCTCTGGAAAGACGTAGTCGCGATCGAGTGCATCCATCACGCTGCGAATGACGCTGTCGCGGGCGGCGGCCGTCAGGTCCTGCGCGTGTGCGCGGGGAGGCCCGAGGACAACGGCCGCGAGGACGAGGACAGGCGTGAGGCGGCGGAGGAGAAGTGACATGGGGGCTCCGGAGTAGGTCGAAGACTCGACACGTCCGAACCCTGTCTGGGTTGCCGGCATGAGGCTACGGCAGGGGGGCGAGTCGTTCGAATCCCGCCGCGAGGCCCCGCGATCAGGCGACGGTCACTCGTCGTCTCAGGGCAGGCGCTGCTGCTGCATTCGTCCCACGCGCTCGACTTCGACCGCAATTGCATCGATCGCCTGCTCGATACGCTCGAGGCGGGGGTCGGTGATCCCTGCTGCGATTGATTGTCCGGGGACCCAACCCTGCGAGCGCCACGTGCGGGCCAGCGGAGCGTCGGACGGGATCAACTGCGCATGCCCGCAGATCGGGCACGCCGGGCGTCGCGAGGAGTATCGCCACGCGAGGTAGACGAGGCCCGGAACGATGAAGGCGCACGCGAGGGCCACCGCCACCCAGTTCGACCCCGGCCGATTGGGGGACGGGGTATCGGTGCCGCAGTACGTGCAGATCCAGGAACGAGGGGGCAAGGGGGACGAGTTGGCTAGTGGAGTAGTGGACTAGTGGTGACGGATGGACGTATGGACGGATGGACGGATTGCAGAACGGAGCGTAGGCGGACGAGTTTCAAAAGCGACGGGTGGCCCGCCGGAAGCGCCACGCCACCCGTCACCACAAGTCCACGAGTCCACTAGTCCACTAGTCCACTAGTCCCTCTTACTGCACCACCTTCTGGCCTAACGTGAACTTCGTCAGCCACTCGTTCTCGCGGCGGATCTTGTCGATCTGGTGGTAGTACTCACCGAGTCCGTGGCCTTCACGCGGGTAGAACACGAGGTCCACGGTCTTGCCGCGGTCCTTGAGGTTGCGGAAGTACTCCATCGGCTGGCCGATCGGCACGCGCTCGTCGTTGCCGCCGTGGAGCATGAGCAGCGGCGTCGTGACCTTCGACGCGTACTGCACTGCGGACTTGGACCGATAGAACTCGAGCGACTTGTTGGTGATGGTGCCATCGAGCTGCGGCATGCCGTCGTAGAACGTGCCGATGTAGCCCGGAATGTCGGTCGTGCCGTACATGCTCTCCATGTTGGACAGGCCCGCGCCCATCATGGCGGCCTTGAAGCGCCCCGTTTGCGACACGACCCAGCCGGTCATGTAGCCGCCGTAGCTCCACCCCGTGACCGCGAGGCGCGTGGAATCGGCGAGGCCGCGCTTCACGAGCTCATCGACGCCGGCCATGATGTCCTTGTAGTCACCGCCGCCCCAGTCCTTGATGTTGCCGCGCATGAACTTCTCGCCGTAGCCCGTGCTCCCGCGCGGGTTCGGGTAGAGCACCGCCCAGCCCTGGCCGGCATAGAACTGTCCGGGGGAGCCCCAATTGGCCTTGAAGCCGTTGGTGTGCGCGCCCGTCGGGCCGCCGTGCACGTCGACCTTGAGGGGGTAGCGCTTGCCGGGGGTATAGCCGACCGGCTTGAGCAGCACGCCCTCGACCGCCCAGCCGTCGGGGCTCTTCCACGTGACCACCTCGTGCTCGCCTAACGCAAGCTGCGCGAGCTGCGGGTTGACGGTGGTGACCTTGCGCGGGTTGGCGAACGTCGCGTCGGTGACGTAGACGTCGGCCGGGGACTTCGGCGAATCCATCGCGAACGCCACCGTGCGTTCGTCGTCGCTGAACGACGGGCCGCGCACCAGCAACCCTTCCGTCAGGCGACGATACTGTCCGGTGGCGACCGTATACTCGAAGAGGTTGGAATACACGTGGTCCTGCACCGACAGGAGGATACGCGTGCCATCCTTCGACCAGCGCATGCCACCGACGTTGTTGTCGAGCGACGGGTGGGCGGCGCTCTTCACCTGCTTCGACGCGACGTCGTAGAGGAACATCGTCGTGTTGCGCAGCGAGCGGGGATACATGCCATCGGCGTTGGGCTTCCAGTCCTCGCTGATGGCACCGAACGCCAGCGTCTTGCCATCGGGGGACCAGACCGGCGTCCCCTGCAGCGTCGTGTTTGCCGAGCCGGCGATCTTCTCGGTCGCCCTGGTCGCGACCGTCACGATCCAGCCCTCGCGGCGTTCATCGCGGATGAGCGTCGTCGGGCGGGCGAGGTAGGCGAGGCGGGTGCCGTCCGGGGACCACGTCGGCGTACCGGCGACGGTGAAGGCGCCGCTCGTGACCTTGCTGGCCTTCTTGCTCGCCACGTCGACCACCCATGCGTGCGACATGCGCATGTCCCCCTCGTACACCTTGGGGTCGTCGCGGCGACGTGCCCGGGCCTCGGCGTCGCGGCTCAGCGAGTCGGTGGTGAGGTAGACGATGGACTTCGCGTCAGGGGACCAGGCGTAGCCCGCGGCACCATCGCGCGCCGTCGTGAGCTGGAAGGCCTCGCCGCCATCGGCGAACATGAGCCAGATCTGCGGACGCGGGCCCTCGTCGCCGGTGGCCGTGCCGCGGGCCGTGACGAAGGAGATGTACTTGCCGTCGGGGGACCATTGTGGTGCCGACTCCCCGCGCTCGCCAAACGTGAGCTGCCGGTTGTCGGAGCCGTCGCGCCGCACGACCCACACGTGCGAGCGCATCTCGTGACGGTCACCCTTGCTCGTGTCCTTCGCCGCGGGATGCTCCCAGGCGCTGATCGAGTACAGGATGCGCGAACCATCGGGGGACACCTGAACCGCCCCGACGTTCTTGAGGTCCATGATGTCGTCGATCGTCATCGGACGCTGGGCCCACGCGGTCGTGCCGATGAACGCAGCCGCGACGGCGACAGAACGAACGAATCGCAGTGACATAGCCATCTCCCGAGGGTAGGGCGAGTGAGGGCTGGAGTATGGCTCCGGAACCGCCGTTTCGCACGGGTCAGGCTTTTCCCACTGTCCCGCGTGTCACCGGGACGACATATGTAGTGGACGCATCGGTCCGTTGCGAGGCCAAGCCTCGTGATCCCGCTTGCCCAGGACCTGAAAGTCACGACAGAATTCAGCCATGACCTTACTCCACGGCCTGCGGACGCGGACGGACGCCGACAGGGCGTGGTAGACGCTCCCCGGGGTCGACCCGACGGTCCGCTCGTTTCGATAGTCATTCCATGCTTCAATCACGCTCGTTTCGTCGGCGAGGCGATTGATAGCGCGCTCCATCAGGCACAGGCATCTGTCGAGGTCGTCGTGGTCGACGATGGATCGACAGACGACTCGGCGGCCGTCGCCGCGACACGACATGGCGTCCGCGTCATTCGTCAGGTGAATCGCGGCCTCTCCGCCGCGCGAAACGTCGGCCTGGCGGCGGCGAGCGGCGAATATGTCGTCTTTCTCGATGCCGACGACCGGTTGCTTCCGCACGCCGTGGCCGCGGGGCTGCAAGCGCTGTCGACCAATGCGTCGGCGGCGTTCGCGTTCGGTGCGTACCGGTTCATCGATGAGGCGGGGCATCCCACGTCCATCCCCACGCCAGCCGTGTGGTGGGGGTCGCCGTTCGAGGCCATGCTGCGCCAGAGCTT
>JACMLI010000283.1 GCA_014379705.1 Gemmatimonadaceae bacterium | reverse complement strand
CTTCGACACGTGGAACGCCCCGGCCGCGATGAAGAGCACGTGGTCGGTCTTCACCATGCCGTGCTTCGTCTGCACGTTGGACCCCTCGACGATCGGCAGCAGGTCGCGCTGCACGCCCTGACGCGACACGTCCGGACCGTTGGACTCGCCGCGGCCGCTCGCGATCTTGTCGATCTCGTCGAGGAACACGATGCCCATCTTCTCGACGCGGGCCAGGGCATCGGTCACGAGGTCGTCGGTGTCGATCAGCTTCTCGAGTTCCTGCTCCAGCAGGACGCGCCTGGCATCACTGACCTTCATGCTGCGCTTCTTCGTGCGCTTGGGGAGCATGTCCTTGAGCATGTCGCCGATGGACTCCATCCCTTCCGGCGCACCCTGCGGCGTCATGAGTCCAAAGGCGGGCGCCGCCGACTGCGAGACCTCGACCTCGATCTCGCGGTCCTCGAGCTGGCCGTCCTTGAGGAGCTGCTTGAGCTTCTCGCGCGTGCGCTGGTAGCGGTCGTGCGCCGCCGAATCGTCGCGCTCCTGCTGCACAGAGCCTGTAGGGGAGACCACGAAGACGCTTGTCTCCGCGGGCGCGGCCGATTCCCGCGGCGGCCTGGCCTCTGCCGGCCTGGGGAGCAGGAGGTCGAGGAGGCGTTCGTCCACCTTCTCATAGGCGAGGTCCTCCACGTCTCCCTCACGCTCCGTGCGCACCATGTCGATGGCGCTCTCGACGAGGTCCCGAATCATTCCCTCGACGTCCCTACCCACATACCCGACCTCGGTGAACTTGGACGCCTCGACCTTGATGAACGGGGCGCCGGAGAGCTTGGCGAGGCGGCGGGCAATCTCCGTCTTGCCGACGCCGGTCGGCCCGATCAGGATGATGTTGTTCGGCGAGATCTCGTCGCGGATGTTTTCGGGAGCGCGCTGGCGCCGCCAGCGATTGCGCAGGGCGATCGCGACGGCACGCTTGGCGGCATGCTGGCCCACGATGTAGCGATCGAGCTCGGAGACGATCTGCGTCGGGGTGAGATCGGCGAGTCGTGCGAGTGCAGCTTCAGTTCGGCGGGACGCCATCTATGCGGTGGGCTCGACCACGGTGATGTTGCGGTTGGTGTAGATGCAGATGTCGGCGGCGATCTCGAGGCTCTTGCGCACGATCTCCGCGGGTTCCATCTGGGTGTGCGCCACGAGGGCGCGCGCCGCGCTCAGTGCGAACGACCCGCCGGATCCGATCGCCAGCACGCCGTCATCGGGTTCGATGATGTCGCCATTCCCCGAGACGAGGAAGCTGTTGTTCCGGTCGGCCACGGCGAGGAGCGCCTCGAGGCGGCGCAGCACGCGATCGCTGCGCCACTCCTTGGCGAGTTCGACGACGGCCTTGGGCAGGTTGCCGGGGTAGCGATCGAGCTTCTCCTCGAACTTCTCGAAGAGGGTGAAGGCATCGGCCGCGGCGCCGGCGAACCCGGCAACGACGCGGCCCCCGGCGAGCGTGCGGACCTTCTGCGCGTGGGCCTTGGTGACCGTGTCACCCATGGTGACCTGGCCGTCGCCGCCTAACGCGATGCGGCCTTCGCGGCGGACACAGAGGATGGTGGTAGCGTGAAACGTTGGCATCAATAGTCCTTGTAGTTGCTCGTGCCTCCCGTGCTTCCCGTACTGCTCGTGATTCCCGTGATTCGCCCTGGCTCCTGCGAAGAACGAATCACGAGAATCACGGGCAGTACGAGAAGCACGGGAAGCATGGGAGGGCTCACGCGCGGGGATGCGCCTTCCTGTACGCTTCCTTCAAGCGCTCCACGCTCGTGTGCGTATAAATCTGCGTCGTGGACACGGACGCGTGGCCGAGGAGTTCCTGCACCGATCGCAGGTCGGCCCCGGCGTCCAGCAAATGCGTGGCAAACGTGTGGCGCAACGAGTGCGTGCTCAAGCCCGCGTCCTCGTCCACCTGGTCCAGGAACTTCCCCACGACCACCTGGATGCCGCGCGTGCTGATCCGGCGGCCGGTGCGGCCGAGGAACCATGCGGCCTTGTCGACCTTTGCGCCAAGCTGACGGGAAAGGTCGTCGCGGCGGGATTCGTAGTTCCGGAGGGCCGTCACGGCATGACTTCCGACGGGAACAATGCGCTCCTTCCGTCCCTTCCCGCGCACCTTCAGTTGTTGCGAGACCAGGTCGAGGTCGCGGCGGTTGATGCCCTGCAGCTCCGAGAGGCGGATCCCCGTCGAGTAGAACAGCTCGAGGATTGCGAGGTTCCGGACGTCGGCAAAGGCGCCGTCCATGGCGCGCGTGGTCGCGGCCTCGAACAGGCGTTGCACCTGGCCCCGGTCGAGCCACGATGGGAGGTACTTCTCGAACTTCGGCGCCGCCACCGCGCGCGCCGGGTTCGCGTCGATGAGTTCCTCGCGCTGCAGGAATCGATACAAGGTGCGCAGCGTCGAGAGGGCGCGGCTGATCGAGCGCTTGCCGAGGCCGCGACGCGTGAGGAAGCCGAGGAATCCGCGCATGAGCAGTCGGTCCACGGCGAGGATGTCTGGTGTGTCCGACTTCCCCTGGGCAGACAGGTACTCCAGGAACACGTCGAGATCGCGGGCGTAGGCCAGGAGCGTGTTGGGCGCGAGGTCGCGCTCCTTCTCGAGGTGCGTGAGGAAGTCCACCACGAGTGGGGGACGCCCCCGTGCCTCCGCGGGGGCGGCGGCGTCCGGGGACTCGTCAGGCACGGCCGGCGGTACGACACTGGGTCCCGGATCGGCGCTCGCTGGCGCTCGCTTGTCCGGGATGACGCTGGGGGCTGGCGCTCGCTTGTCCGGGATGACAGAACGGGTGCGCGGCATCGTCAGGCAGCGATGACGGTGCGCACGTGGGCGTCGATCCAGGCCTGCATGGCCTCGAGTGACCGGACCGCGAACCGCTCGCGCTTCACCCGCTTGTCGCGCACCTCCGTCTCGAGCGGGTCCAGCAATCCAAAGTTGGCGTTCATCGGCTGGAAGTACCTCGGGTCCGCATCACGGAGGTAGCGATAGAGCGCGCCGAGCATCGTCACGGGGGGCGGGAGGACGGGCTCGAGTCCGCGCAGCTGGCGCGCGAGGTTGATCCCGGCGACGAGTCCCGTGGCGGTACTCTCGGTGTAGCCTTCGACGCCCGTGAGCTGCCCGGCAAACATCACCATGCCGTTGTCGCGCAGCGAAAGATGCG
>JACMLI010000282.1 GCA_014379705.1 Gemmatimonadaceae bacterium | reverse complement strand
TCGGTGCCAAGCTAGCCGTGGGTTTCCGCCTGGACGAAGTTCCCAATGACATTACGAAAACAACGCCAGCGTCGTTCGAACCGGTGCTCGACTACGTGGTGGTGAAGTGCCCGCGCTTCGCGTTCGAGAAGTTTCCCAACGTCAGCCCGCAGCTCACGACGCAGATGAAGTCGGTGGGCGAGTCGATGGCGATCGGGCGCACGTTCAAGGAGGCGTTCCAGAAGGGGCTCCGCGCCCTCGAGACGGGGCGTGCGGGCTGGGACATTGGCTCGCTCCCCATCGACGATCGCCAGACTGACGAGTCGATCCCGGCACTGCGTGGCGCCCTCCGCCAGCCGACGCCGGAGCGGATCTTCCAGATCAAGCGCGCCCTCCTCGCGGGCATGACGATCGACGAGATCTACGACAACTCCGCGGTCGATCCGTGGTTCCTGCAGCAGATGGCGGAGCTGATCGAGGCCGAGCGCTGGTACGCCAGGCTCGCGGCGCCGACTCCGGAGGACCTGCGGGAGATGAAGCGCCTGGGTTTCTCCGATCGTCAGCTGGCCACGTTGCGCGACGAGACCGAGGACGCGGTGCGCGAGCGCCGCTGGGCCCATGGCGTTCGGCCGTCGTACAAGATGGTCGACACCTGTGCCGGCGAGTTCCCGTCGGAGACGCCGTACCTGTACTCGTCGTACGACGGCGAGAGCGAGGCCCCGCGCACGGGCCGGAAGTCGGTGATCATCCTTGGCTCAGGCCCGAACCGCATCGGTCAGGGAGTGGAGTTCGACTACATGTGCGTGCGCGCGGTCATGGCGCTCCGGCAGGAGGGGATCGAGGCGATCATGATCAACTCGAACCCCGAAACCGTCTCCACCGACTACGACACCTCGGACAAGCTGTACTTCGAGCCGCTCACGCTCGAGGACGTGCTGGAGATCGTGCAGCGCGAGCAGCCGATGGGCGTGGTGGTGCAGCTCGGCGGGCAGACGCCACTCAAGCTCACGAAGGGGCTCGCGGCCGCCGGGGTGCAGATCCTCGGTACGCCGCCGGACGCCATCGACGTCGCCGAGGACCGCCAGCGCTTCGACGCCATTGCGCGGTCGTTAGGCATCCAGCAGCCGGCGAACGGCACGGCGACCAGCGTGGACGAGGCAGCGCTCATCGCCGGGGAGATTGGCTATCCGGTGCTCGTGCGTCCGTCGTACGTGCTCGGCGGCCGCGCGATGCAGATCGTGTACGACGACGAGCAGATGCGCGGCTACTTCGAGACCGCCGCGCGGGTCAGCGAGGATCGTCCCGTGCTCATCGACCGCTTCCTCGAAGACGCGTACGAGGCCGACGTCGATGCGATCAGCGACGGCACGCACGTCGTGATCGGCGGCGTGATGCAGCACATCGAGGACGCGGGCATCCATTCCGGCGACTCGGCCTGCGTGCTCCCGCCGTACATCATTCGCGAGGACCAGATCGAGGAGATGAAGGCCCACACGGTAGCGCTGGCGAAGGCGCTTGGCGTGGTAGGGCTCATCAACGTGCAGTACGCGATCAGGGAAGGCGCGGTGTACGTCCTCGAGGTGAACCCGCGCGGCAGCCGCACGATTCCGTTTGTCTCCAAGGCGATCGGCGTGCCCCTGGCGTCCGTGGCGACGCGGTGCATGATCGGGCAGACGCTCGCCGAGATCGGGTTCACCGAGGAGGTCGTGCCGCCGTACGTATCCGTGAAGGAGGCGGTCTTCCCGTTCACCAAGTTCCCCGGGTTCGATCCGCTGCTCGGACCGGAGATGCGGTCGACGGGCGAAGTGATGGGCATCGCCGACTCCTTCGGTACCGCGTACGCCAAGGCGCAGCTTGCTGCGGACAACGCGCTCCCGCTCGAAGGCGCGATCTTCGTCACCGTGAACGATGCCGACAAGCCCTCGGTCGCGCCGATCGTGCGACGCTTCCACGAGATGGGCTTCATCCTGTACTCGACCGAAGGCACCTCGCGGTACCTGCGCGGGCTCGGCATCCCGACGCGCACCGTGCGCAAGGTGCACGAGGGGCGTCCGCACGGCGTGGATTTGATCCTCAATGGCGAAGTCGGCCTGCTGATCAACACGCCGATGGGCAAGCATGCCCAGGACGACGACTACCGCCTCCGTCAGGCGGCGATCGCGCAACGGGTGTCGTATACGACGACGCTCTCGGCGGCCGCGGCGGCGTGTGACGCGATCCTTGCGCTGCGCTCGCGCAAGCCGACCGTGCGGTCGCTGCAGGAGTGGCACGAGGTCCTCGAGATGGAGATGGGAGTCGGCTGATGGCCCCGTTCATCCACGAGTCCGCGTACGTGGACGCCGGCGCCGTGATCGGCGAGGGCACGAAGGTCTGGCACTTCTGCCACGTGATGCCGGGGGCGGTGATCGGAGAGCGGTCGAGCCTCGGCCAGAACGTGGTCGTGATGCCGGGTACTCGGATCGGGAACAACGTGAAGATCCAGAACAACGTGTCGATCTACGAGGGCGTCGAGCTCGAGGACGACGTGTTCTGCGGCCCGTCGATGGTGTTCACGAACGTCGTGAACCCGCGGAGCCATGTGTCGCGCAAGGCGGAGTACAAGCGCACCCTCGTCAGGCAGGGCACGTCGATCGGGGCCAATGCGACGATCGTGTGCGGCGTGGAGCTGGGTCGTTATGCGTTCATCGGCGCCGGGGCGGTCGTGTCGAAGGACGTCAAGCCGTACGCGCTGATGGTCGGCGTGCCGGCGCGCCAGGTGGGGTGGGTCTGCCAGTGCGGGGAGAAGCTCGCAGGGTACGACGCGGTCACGGGCATGCGTCTCGTGTGCGCCGCGTGTGGCAGCGCGTATCGCATTGGCGCCGAGAACCTCGAACCAGAGGGTGAACGATGAGTCCGCAGCGGTTCCGGATCGCCGTCACCGGCTGCGGGCGCATCAGCCGCAATCACTTCGAGGCGATTGCGAAGATCCCCGACTTTCAGCTGGTCGCCGTGTGCGACACGATCGAGTCGCGCGCCGAGGAAGCAGGGAAGGCCAGTGGCGTTCCGTGGTTCACGTCGCAGGCGAAGATGCTGGAGACGGTGCCCGCCGACGTGGTGACGATCTGCACCCCGTCTGGGTTGCATCCGAGTCATGGAATCCACGCGGCCAGGGCCGGGAAGCACGTGATCTGCGAGAAGCCGATGGCCATTTCGCTGACGACGGCCGACGAACTGGTCCAGGCCTGTGACGACGCGGGGGTTCACCTCTTCGTCGTAAAGCAGAATCGACTGAATCCGCCGATCCAGATGCTCAAGCGCGCCCTCGACAAGGGGCGCTTCGGGCGACTGTACATGGTGAACACGACGGTGCGCTGGACGCGTCCGCAGGAGTACTACGACCAGGCGCCCTGGCGTGGAACGTGGGAGTTCGACGGCGGGGCATTCATGAACCAGGCGTCGCACTACGTGGACCTGGTGCAGTGGCTCATGGGTCCCGTGGAGTCGGTGATGGCCAAGACGGCGACACTTGCGCGCCGGATCGAGGCCGAGGACACGGGGATCGCCGTGCTCAAGTTCCGCAGCGGCGCCCTCGGCGTCATCGAAGTCACGATGCTCACATACCCGCGCAACCTGGAGGGCTCGATCACGCTGCTCGGCGAGACCGGGACGGTGAAGATCGGCGGGACGGCGGTGAACAAGGTGGAGACGTGGCAATTCGCCGACTACGACGACGACGACAAGCTGGTCGAGACGTCGAACTACGTGCCGCCTAACGTGTACGGGCTCGGCCACGAGGGGTACTACCGCAACGTGGTGGCAGTCCTTCGTGGACAGGCGCAGCCGGATACTGATGGGCGGGCGGGGCGGAAGTCGCTCGAGCTCATTCTCGGCATTTACGAGTCGGCGCGGACGGGGCACGAAGTGCCGCTTCCATTGCGCGCAAAGGTATGAACTGCTTGAAGGACTTCACGGCGAATTACGGGAATCACGAGCAGTACAGGAAGGCACGAGAGGCACGAGTTGCTCAATCGGAGTTTGTCGTGCCTCCCGTGCTTCTCGTATTGCCCGTGACTCTCGTGATTCGCTCCTGCTCTTGATTTCGGAGGAAGTATGCCGGTCCCCCTGCTTGACCTGAAGGCGCAGCACGCATCGATCCGCGACGAGGTCGTCGCATCCATGATGAGGGTGGTCGACGACCAGCTCTTCATCCTTGGCGAGCCCGTCGAACGCCTCGAGAAGATGGTCGCCGAGCTGTCGCACGTGAAGCACGCCATCGGGTGCGCGAATGGCACCGATGCGATCCTGCTCGCCATGCGCGCGCTCGACATCGGGCGCGGTGATGAGGTGGTCACGACGCCGTTCACCTTCTTTGCGACCGCAGGCACGATCCACAACGTCGGCGCCACGCCGGTGTTCTGCGACATCGAGCCGGACACGTTCAATATCTCCCCGGCGGCGGCGGCGGCCGCGGTGACGTCGAAGACGAAGGCCGTGATCCCCGTCGACCTGTTCGGGCAGATGGCGAACGTCGAGGACGTGGCCGTGCGCTTGAAGGGCATTCCGGTGATCGAGGACGCCGCGCAGTCCATTGGCGCGTCGCGCATGATGGACGGCGTCAAGCGCATGGCCGGCGAAGTGTGCACCATCGGTACCTTCTCGTTCTTCCCGTCGAAGAACCTTGGTGGCTACGGCGATGGGGGCATGATGGTCACGCAGAGCGACGCACTCGCGACGCGCCTCAAGCGGCTCCGGGTGCACGGCGGCGCGAAGATGTACTTCCACGACGAAGTGGGCTTCAACTCGCGCCTCGACGCGTTGCAGGCAGCAGTGCTTGCGGCCAAGCTGCCGCACCTGTCGCATTGGAGCGCCGGACGAAGGGCCAACGCCGCGTACTATTCGTCCAATCTCGCGGATGTCTCCGAGATACAGCTTCCCTGGGTCGATGCGGCCAACGAGTCGATCTTCAACCAGTACACGATCCGCACGGATCGTCGCGATGAGCTGCAGGCGTACCTCAAGTCCAGGGGCATCGGGAGTTCGATCTACTATCCGCTTCCGCTCCACCTTCAGCCCTGCTTCGCGTACCTCGGCTACAAGGAGGGGCAGTTCCCGGAGTCGGAACGGGCGTCGAAGGAAGTGTTGTCACTCCCGATCTTCCCGGAGCTGACCTCGGCCCAGCTGGACGAGGTTGTGGGCACGGTTCGTGCTTTCTACGGCCGCTGAGCGCGCATGACCCCGGGCCTCACGGCAACTAACGGCATGAAAGAGCAGCTACTCAACAGGATCAAGGACCGGACGGCCGTGGTCGGGGTCGTGGGGCTCGGCTATGTCGGGCTCCCGCTGGCAATGGAGTTCGCGAAGGCGGGGTTCAAGGTCGTGGGCTATGACGTGTCCGAACGGGCCGTCCAGTCGCTCATGGCGGGGCACTCGCACATCCAGGACGTTCCCACGGAGGACGTGGCCGAGCAGGTGCGCCTGGGCCGGTTCGTGGCGACGACGGAGGAGGCCCGGCTGCGTGATTGCGACGCGATCTCGATCGCCGTCCCCACACCGCTGTCGAAGAGCCGCGACCCCGACATGAGCTATGTCGAGGCGGCCACGCTGGCCATCGCGCGCAATTGCCGGGCGGGGATGCTGATCGTGCTTGAAAGCACGACGTACCCCGGCACGACGCGCGAAGTGCTGCAGCCACGCATCGAGGAGAAGGGGCTCGTCGTCGGTCAGGATGTCTTCCTGGCCTTTTCGCCCGAACGTGTGGATCCGGGCAATCCGACCTGGCACACGAAGAACACGCCGAAGGTCGTGGGCGGCGTGACGCCGAACTGCACCGAGGTGGCGAGCGCGCTGTATTCGGCGTGTATCGACACCGTGGTGCCGGTGGCGAGCGCCGAGGTGGCGGAGCTGGTGAAGCTGATGGAGAACACGTTCCGCGCCGTGAACATCGGGCTCGTGAACGAGATGGCGATCGTGTGCGACAAGCTGGGGGTCGACGTGTGGGAGGTGATCAACGCCGCCGCGACGAAGCCCTTCGGCTACATGAAGTTCACGCCCGGCCCGGGCATCGGCGGCCATTGCATTCCCTTGGACCCGCTGTACCTCGCCTGGAAGATGCGCACGCTGAACTACCGCACGCGCTTCATCGACCTCGCCAGCGACATCAACTCCGAAATGCCGGAGTACGTGGTGCGCAAGGTCGCGCGGGCGCTCAACGACGACCAGAAGTCGGTGAAGGGCGCCCGGGTGCTCGTGCTCGGCGTCGCGTACAAGAAGGACATCGACGACATGCGCGAGAGCCCGGCGCTCGAGGTGATGCGCATGCTGGAGGAGCGAGGCGCCATCGTCGTGTACCATGACCCGTGGGTAAAGAGCTTCCGCGAGCATGGCGTCACGCACGAGGGGGTGGCGCTCACCAACGAACGACTGCAGCAGAGCGACGTGGTGGTGATCGTCACCGATCACACGAGCGTCGACTACCAGGCGGTGGCGGACCACGCGCCGCTCATCATGGATGCTCGCAATGCGATGTCGCGCACGACGGTGTCGAAGGCGAGGGTGGTGCCGCTGTCGGCACCATCGTGATGCCGGGTACTGCAGCTGGTGACTGGTTACAGCACTGGGTACTGGGACTGGTAGCTGGTTTCTGCTTACTGGAACTGGCCAACTGGTTACCGGCTGGGACTGGAACTGGCTACGTCGCCCCTCCCCAGGTACGAGTCAAGGAAGCCAAGTACGAGTCAAGTACCCAGTACACCAGTTCGAGTAAGCAGAAACCAGTACCCAGTCCCCGTACCCAGTCGTGTAACCAGCATCCAGTCTTGCTGGAACCAGATCGAAAGCGCTCCCTAGACATTCCCGAACCTGAACAGCTGAAGTCATGAATATCACGGTGGTGGGAACCGGCTACGTCGGCCTTGTGGTCGGCGCGTGCCTCGCGGAAACCGGCAACGACGTGGCGTGCGCGGATGTCGACGCACGCAAGATCGGGATGCTGCTCGAGAACCAGATCCCGATCTACGAGCCCGGCCTGGAGGCCCTCGTCGAGCGCAACCAGAAGACGGGGCGCCTGACGTTCACCACCGACGTCGCGGCGGCGATCGCCAAGGCCGAGGTCATCTTCATCGCGGTCGGCACACCGCCTGACGAGGATGGATCGGCAGACCTGCGGCACGTGCTTGCCGTGGCCCAGGACATCGGACGCCACATGAAGCGTGAGTGCGTCGTCGTGACCAAGTCGACGGTTCCCGTGGGCACGGCGCAGAAGGTGCACGCCGCGGTGTCGAAGCACGCCAAGCTCCCGTTCCACGTCTGCTCGAACCCCGAATTCCTCAAGGAAGGGGCCGCGGTCGACGACTTCATGCGCCCGGATCGCGTGGTGCTCGGCGTCGATTCCGACCATGCGCGCAGCGTGATGGCCGAGCTCTATGCGCCGTTCGTGCGCACGGGCAAGCCGATCATCTTCATGGATATCGCCTCGGCGGAGATGACCAAGTACGCCGCGAACGCGATGCTGGCGACGCGCATCTCGTTCATGAACGAGATCGCGAACCTGTGCGAGCGTGTCGGCGCCGACGTCGACCTGGTGCGAAAGGGCATCGGTTCGGACAATCGCATCGGGCCCTCGTTCCTCTTCCCGGGGCCTGGCTACGGCGGCTCGTGTTTCCCCAAGGACGTGAAGGCGCTGGTGCGGACGGCGAAGGAGTTCGGGGCCACGCTGCGCGTGCTCGACGCCGTCGAGGAGGCCAACGACATCCAGAAGCAGCGGCTCTTCGAGAAGCTGCAGACGGCGTTTGGCGGTCCGGTCACGGGGAAGCGCGTGGCCGTGTGGGGCCTCGCGTTCAAGCCGAACACCGACGACATGCGCGAGGCGCCGTCGCTCGTGCTCATCGAGGCGCTCCTCGCGGCCGGCGCCACCGTGGCCACGCACGATCCGGCCGCCATGAAGGAGGCACAGCACAAGCTCGGTGACCGGGTGTCGTACGCCGAGACCAACTATGAAGCCCTCGAGGGGGCGGACGCGCTGGTCGTCGTCACGGACTGGAACGAATATCGCCACCCCGACTTCAACCGCATCAAGTCGACCTTGCGGACGCCGATCGTGATCGACGGGCGCAACCTGTACACGGGCTCGAAGATGCGGGCGCTGGGTTTCACCTACGAATCGATCGGACGGGGGCGCGCATGAGGGTCCTCATCACCGGCGCTGCCGGCTTCCTCGGGTCGCACCTGACGGACCGATTCCTCCGCGATGGCCACACGGTGGTGGGGCTGGACAACTTCATCACGGGCAATCCCGAGAACGTCGCGCACCTCGCGGGGAACGACCGCTTCGAGTTCGTCCGGCACAACGTCTCGAACTACACGTACATTGCCGGGCCGCTCGACGGCATCCTCCACTTCGCCTCGCCGGCATCGCCGATCGACTACCTCGAGCACCCGATCGCGACGCTCAAGGTCGGGTCGCTCGGCACGCACAACGCGCTCGGCCTGGCCAAGGCCAAGGGGGCCCGCTTCTTCCTTGCGTCGACGTCAGAGGTGTACGGGGATCCCCTCGTGCACCCGCAGACGGAGGCGTACTGGGGCAACGTGAACCCCATCGGCCCGCGCGGCGTGTACGACGAGGCGAAGCGCTTCGCCGAGGCGATGTCGATGGCCTACCATCGGGCCCACGGCGTCGACACCCGGATCGTGCGCATCTTCAATACGTACGGCCCGCGCATGCGTCCGCACGACGGGCGCGTGGTCTCCAACTTCATCGTGCAGGCGTTGCAGGGCGAGAACCTGACGATCTACGGCGATGGCACGCAGACGCGCTCCTTCTGCTTTGTGGAGGACGAGGTCGAAGGGATCTATCGCCTCTTCATGCACGGCGACTCGCAGCCCACGAACATCGGCAACCCGAACGAGTTCACCGTACGCCAACTCGCCGACCTCGTGCTGGAACTGACGGGTTCGAAGAGCCAGGTCGAGTTGCGCGACCTGCCGGTCGACGACCCGAAGGTCCGGAAGCCCGACATCACGCGGGCGCGCACGATGCTGGGCTGGGAGCCGAAAGTCGAGCTCAGGGCCGGCGTGCAACGCACGATCGAGTACTTCAAGGGCGTCCTGCCGG
>JACMLI010000281.1 GCA_014379705.1 Gemmatimonadaceae bacterium | reverse complement strand
TGGCGCCGCGCCACACGCCGATACGCGCGGTGGAAGACGGGACGATCCAGAAGGTCTTCACGAGCGCGGCAGGTGGCCTCACCATCTACCAGTTCGAACCGTCGGGCACCTACACCTACTACTACGCCCACCTCGACCGTTACGCGGACGGCCTGCACGAGGGCCAGCAGGTTCGCCGCGGCGACCTCCTCGGCTACGTCGGCTCCACGGGTAACGCCTCGCCCGACGCGCCGCACCTCCATTTCGCCATCTTCCGGCAGGGGCCGGAGCGCGAGTGGTGGAAGGGCGAGCCAATAAACCCCTATCCAATTCTTAAATAAGCACTTAGCAGCATTACACAAGTATTACAGAACTGCAGGTCGCTGCCTGCTATCGTGACGTCGCCGCTCATGACCAAATCCTCGAGGACTCCCAGCGCGATGGCGACCACGATGCCCATGTACGGGCGCAAGTATCAGAAGGGCGTGAACTGGATCACCGCGATTGCGATGACCTCCTTTCATGTCCTCGCAGTAGCTGCGTTTTTCTACATCGACCTGGGCGCCATCCTCGCCGCGGCCGTGCTGTGGTTCGTGGCCGGGAGCCTCGGCATCGGCATGGCGTACCACCGCCTGCTGACGCACCGCTCCTACAAGTGCCCGAAGTGGGTCGAGTACTTCCTGACGATGTGCGGCACGCTCGCACTCGAGGGAGGGCCGATCTTCTGGGTCGCCACGCACCGCGTGCATCACCAGAAGTCCGACCGCGAGGGCGATCCGCACACGCCGCGCGAGGGCACGTGGTGGTCGCACGCCGGATGGATTCTGCGCGGTGAAGGACTGCACCACGACGCGTCGGTCCTCGCCCGTTACGCCCCGGACCTGAGCAGGGACAAGTTCCACGTCTGGCTCTCGACCTGGCACTGGATGTCCAACGTCGTCGTCGGCCTCGTGCTGCTCGCGTTCGGCGGCGTCCCCTACGTGCTGTGGGGCATCTTCTTCCGCACGACGTTCGGCCTGCACTGCACCTGGCTGGTGAACTCGGCGACGCACATCTGGGGCCGACGCCGCTTCACGACGCGCGACGACTCGACTAACAACTGGTGGGTCGCGGCCCTCAGCTTCGGCGAGGGGTGGCACAACAACCACCACGCGCACCCGACGTCGGCGCGCCACGGCCTGGCCTGGTACGAGCTCGACGTCAACTGGATCGGCATCAGCACGCTGCGCGCCCTGGGCCTCGCCTGGGACGTGAAGATGGCCAAAATCGCGCAGGACGTTCCCTACGAAGAGAACGACCGCCCGGTCGGCGTCGAGGAAGCGGTGGCCTAGCTGGCAGGTGGCAGCTGGCAGTAGCGGGCAGGATCTGCGACCCTCTGCCCGTGCCAGCTGCCCGTTGCCAGCTGCCGGCTTACAATCGGCAGAGTGACTAGACGGCAGAAAGCCATAGCCTTCTTCGTCGCCCTCTGCGTTGTGCTGGTGGCGGCAGCGGTCTCGCTGAACGTCACCTGGATCGTCCTCAACGCCCGCCGCCTCACCCCCCTCATCCTCGGCATCGTCCTGTTCGCGATCATCATCGCGGGACTCATCATTTACACGGTCTTCCTCGTCCTCGAGATCAAGCGAAACGAGGACCACGAGAGCTTCATCAACGCGGTCACGCACGAGCTGAAGACGCCGATCGCCTCGATCCGGCTGTACCTGGACACGCTACAGACGCGCACGCTGAGCGACGAGCAGCGCCGTGAGTTCTACGGGATCATGCTCGCCGACGTCGAGCGGCTGCATCACACGGTAGACCAGGTCCTCAAGGCGGGGATGGCCGCGCAGAAGCCGCGCATCGTGGCGCGTGGGCCGGTGGACATGGCGGCGCTGGCGCGCGAGTGCGTGGACCTGGCCCTGGTGCGCCATCATCTGCAGCCCGACGCCATCATGCTCGAGGCGCGCGACGAGGGGCCGCTGGTCGTCCGCGGTGACGCCGAGGAGCTGCGCACGGTCATCACCAACCTGCTCGATAACGCGGTGAAGTACTCGGCGGACGCCGTGCGCGTGGCGGTCTCGGTGGCCGCGCCGGCGCCAGACACGGTGTGGGTGCGCGTGCAGGATCGCGGCGTCGGCATCCCGAAGAAGCAGTTGAAGCGCATCTTCAAGCGCTTCTACCGGGTGCAGGCGCGCGGGCTGAAGAACGTGAAGGGGACCGGCCTCGGCCTCTACATCGTCCGCTCGATCGCGAAGGCGCACGGCGGCCGTGTCTTCGCGCAGAGCGAGGGGGAAGGGCGCGGCTCCACGTTCACGCTCGAGCTCCCACGGCTGGTAGCACCGTGATCGGTTCCGCGGTCCAGGTTCCGAGGTCCCAGTTCGTGTCCGGGTTCAAGGTTCGGCGGTTCGGGCTCCGACCGAACGCTGCCGGGAGGAACCGAACGCGGAACAGAGGCACCGAACGGCGAACGGCGCACCCCGAACAAGAACCCGGACCCTCGAACCCGGACCTCGCAACGCGATGAGCCGCATCCTCATAGTCGAGGACGAGCAGCACCTGGCCGACGGCCTCTGCTTCAATCTGGAGGCGGAGGGGCACCAGCCGGTCGTCGCGCGCGACGGCGAGCTGGCGCTCAGGATGGTGCTCACGGAACAGCACAAGTTCGACGTCATCGTGCTCGACGTGATGCTGCCCGGGAAGGACGGTTTCGCCGTCGCGTCCGAACTGCGCCACGCCGGCCAGTACGTGCCGATCCTGATGCTGACGGCGCGCGGACGCGCGGAGGACGTGCTGCGCGGGTTCGAGTCGGGCGCCGACGACTACCTGCCGAAGCCGTTCGAGCTGACCATCCTGATCGCCCGCCTCAACGGCCTGCTGCGGCGGCGGCGATGGAACGAAGAGCCGCTCCCCGCCGAGGCGACCGCCCCGCCGCCGGACCGGTTCGCCTTTGCCGGCCGCACGCTCGACTTCGCGGCGATGGAGATTCACGCCGGCGGCAAGTCATATCAGCTGACGCTGATGGAATGCGAGCTGCTGCGGTATCTGGTCAAGAAGGCCGGGCAGCCGGTGTCGCGCCGCGCGATCCTCGAGGACGTGTGGGGGCTGGCGGAGGGAACCGACACGCGCGCCATCGACAACTTCATCGTCCGCCTGCGCCGCTACATCGAGGAGCGCCCCGCGGCGCCGAAATTCCTGCAGACCGTGCGCGGCGTCGGCTACCGCTTCGTTCCGGAGCCCTGACGGGTTACGGAGGCACCGAGGCGTTTCCGGATTGCCCTCAGTGCCCGTGTGTGCGTGGCTCGTGAGAGTGACGGTCGTTACCGCTTGACCTCGATCGCGTGCAGGTAGGTCCCTCGTTTGACGAGCGCCTCTGCGGTCGCGCGGTCGATCATCCACCCGGCGATCGCCTCCTCGACCGGCGGCGCGGGGCGCACCATGCCGATGAGCGTCAGGGTCGCGCCCGGGACGATCTGCGCGTCGGGGCCGCGCTTCACGTCCGGGTCG
>JACMLI010000280.1 GCA_014379705.1 Gemmatimonadaceae bacterium | reverse complement strand
TGAAAGGCAAGTTGTTCTTGATGACGGGCGACATGGACTGCAACAATCCGCCGGCGGAGACGCTGCGCCTCGCCGACGCGCTTCAGAAAGCGAATAAGAGTTTCGACATGCTGATCGTGACCGACGCCGGCCATCAGAGGTCGACGTATGCGATCAGGCGCGCGTGGGACTATTTCGTGGCCAACCTGCTGGGCGTCGAGCCACCCTCGAACTATCGCTTGATTCCGCCGTAGCGAGGTGCCTCGAGTCCCCCGCCGTGGTTTGCGGGTGACTCCCCGAAGTGGGCGGACCGATACCAAGGTATCGGCGATACCTTCGCGTAATGGGATGATCCCCATGGGCAAGGAAGATTGCCTCCGCACTCGGTGACGGCGCTGCCTGCCGATCCGATGCGCCATCGAAGCACTTCTTCCACGAGGAGTCCACCATGTTCGATCTCGCCATCGGCGCGGACGATCCTGTAGTCGTCAGGGACCGCACGGCCCGTCACCGCCTCTGCGCTCTTGGCCTCGCCTTCCTGGCCTCCAGCGCCGCGCTGGCCGAGGCCCAAACCGCCGCGCCGGGCCGACAGGCCCGGACCACACCCTCGAGGGAATCCATCATGGCACAGCTCACCACCGTCGACTCACCCGCTGACGCTCGAACGAGGGAGGCGGGGGCAAAGGACGCAGCGAACCTGACGACTACTCCAACGGCCGCCGACGACCACGCCATTCGCCCGTTCCGGGTGGCCATTCCAGAGAAGGAGATCGTCGAGCTTCGCCGACGGGTTGGTGCCATGCGCTGGCCCACGAAGGAGCTCGTCGCGGATCGGTCGCAGGGCGTGCAGCTCGCGACGCTCAAGGAACTCGCCCGCTACTGGGGAAAGGAGTACGACTGGCGGAAGGCCGAGGCCAGGCTGAATGCCCACCCGCAGTTCATGACCAAGATCGACGGCGTGGACATCCACTTCATCCACGTGAAGTCGCGTCACGCGAACGCCATGCCGATGATCCTCACGCATGGGTGGCCGGGATCGGTGATCGAGATGCTCGAGGTCATCGATCCGCTCACGAATCCGACGGCTCACGGCGGGAGCGCCGCGGATGCGTTCCACGTGGTGATTCCTTCCTTGCCCGGCTATGGCTTCTCGGGTGAGCCGACGGAACTCGGGTGGGAGTCCGGCCGCATCGCCCTTGCGTGGGGCGCGCTGATGGAGCGCCTGGGCTACACGCGATACGTCGCCCAGGGGGGAGACGTGGGCGCCGCGGTCACGGACGCGATGGGGCGTCAGGCACCCAAGGGGCTCGTCGGCATCCACGTGAACCTGCTGGCAGGCGCGTTAGGCATCGCCGACAGGTTGCCGAAGAAGTCCGAGCCGGAGCGCGCGGCGCATGCCGCGCTCGAGACCTTCAGGGCGAGTGGCTTCGGCTACTTCCTCGAGCAGTCCACACGGCCCCAGACAATCGGCTACTCGCTGCTGGATTCGCCCCTCGGGCTCGCGGCGTGGTTGCTCGACCATGACACGGACAGCTACAACAAGATCTCGCGCGCGTTTGTCGGCGACGGACCCGTGGGCAGCCTCACCCGGGAGACCATCGTCGACAACATCACGCTCTACTGGCTGACGGGCACCGGCACGTCCGCGGCCCGCTGGTACTGGGAGCTCGGGCAGTTCCTCGGCCGTGTTGGCAATGCGGCTCCTCCCCCAATGAAGGTTCCGGTGGGCTTTACGGCGTTCCCCGGCGAGATCTGGAATGCCCCGCGCAGCTGGGTCGAGACGGTCTACCCCGGGCTCGCCTACTACAACGCCGTTGATCGGGGCGGACACTTCGCGGCCTGGGAAGAACCGGCGGTCTTCGTGTCGGAGGTGCGCGCGGCGTTCAAGGCGCTCCGGTAGGGGCGCGCACGCGGGGGGCGGACGACGCGTCACGTCAGGCACGTCGTCCGCGCTCCGAAACCGTCTAAGCGAGGAAGGCAAGATGAAACGGACACACATCATGATTCTCCCGGCCCTGGTGATCGCCGCCGCTTTCGCGCATTCGGCAACACCGGCGCAACAGGCGGGCATCACGCGCACCGATCTCCAGCGACACGATCTCGGCGCGACTGGCCGCGAGGTCATCCAGGCACGGGTCGAACTCGCCCCGGGCGTGGCCTTCGGGAAGCACACGCATCCGGGCGAGGAGATCATCTACATGCTCGAGGGCGTGCTGGAGTACGAGGTCGAGGGAAGGCCGTCGCCGATCACGCTCAAGGCAGGCGAAGTCCTGTTCATCCCTGCCCGAACGGTGCACGCGGCACGGAACCCCGGTCGCATCAATGGGGCAGAACTGGCCACCTACGTGGTGGAGAAGGGAAAGCCTGTCCTCACGATGGTGAAGTGAGGACCCATCCACGGAGGTCGCTCCGCGGTGGGCGTACGACTACTTCGCCGCGGGCTTCGCCAGGATGTCGACCTTGAGGAGCTGCATTGGTGTGCTCCCCTTGTTTTGAATCGTCTCCTTACCGCCCGGGCTGATGAAGCGCTCCTGGCCGAGCGCGAGCGTGGTCCCGGCGCCTGCCACCGCGCCGTCCGTCAGTGCAATCACGATGACGGGGTGGCTCGCGCCCGCCGCGATTTCGGTGGACTGTCCCGATGCGACCGTCACGCGAGTCGCCGTGAACAGGTCTGAACCGACTTCCTCCTTCGACGACGTCTCGTTGACGAGCGGTGGCGCGTGATAGCGACCCCGCGGAACGATCGAGGGATGGGCCTTGAACTCGATCCGCATGAAGTCGGTCGCACCGGGATATGAGTTCACGACCGTGTGCGTCTCTGGTGTCGCGGGTCCCACGCGGTAGCTACGTGCCGTCACTGCTTGCCGGGTGATCGTGTACGGCGAGCCATCGTGCTCGAACACGATGGGCTGCGCATCGTTGAAGTACAGGTGGATCATGTAGCCGGGCG
>JACMLI010000279.1 GCA_014379705.1 Gemmatimonadaceae bacterium | reverse complement strand
TGTTCGCGACGAAAGCCGATGAGGCGCACCCCCTTGGCGAGCGAGGAGTGCGTCTGGTCAGAGCAATACAGCGTGCCGCGCTCGTCGGGCCCACCCAGGATCGCCTCACGCGCGGTGGCGACGGCGCAGAGGTTGGCCATCGACCCGCCACTCACCATGATGCCGCCGCCATGGGCAGGAAGGCCGCAGAGTTCCTTGAGCCAGTCGAGGACGATGAGCTCGAGTTGCGACGCGGTGGACGAGGCCATCCAGTGGCCCATGAACACGTTGTGCGCGCTGGCCAACAGGTCGGCCGCGACGCTCACGAAGTTCGTGGGACTGGGCACGAAGGCGTAGAAGCGCGGGTGGTCGCTGTGGAGCGGGGGCCCGAAGACCTGGTCGACGAGGAGTTGCACCAGCGTCGCGGGGTCCTCGCCGGTGTGCGGGATCGGCGTGCGGAGCAGCGCCTCGGTGTCCGCGCGGGAGAGCATGCGGGTGGAGACGGGCATGTCGCGCAGCGTCTCGAAGTGGCGCACGGCGACTTCCATGACCTGCGCGCCTAACGCCCGCATGGCGTCGCCGGAGAGCTCCAGGGGATGAAGCTGTGGCATGAACCGGAAAGGAGGGGGAGGTCGGGCGGGGGTCACCGTGGTCCATCGCGATCCCGGTGCAGGTGGCGGGAATCTAGTGATCGCACCCGGGTGCCGGGCCCGCGACCTGATGCCTCCGGAGACACGGGGTTGCACGAGTGTACACGCCCGGGTGCCTCCCGCATCGTGCCCGGTGAGAGGTTCCGTCGCCCTCCGACCGACCATTTGCCGAGGCCATCATGAGCAAGTCGCGCAAGCCAGAACGCACCGAGCGCCCGATCCCGACCGCCCGCCTGTCGCGCACGATCAAGCAACGAGCCGGCAAGCCGGATGCGACGATCACCACGCAGGACAGCATCTTCGTCCGAGGTGGCAAGAAGCCCCCCGTCGTCAGGACCCGCGTCGAGCGCGTCGAGCGTCCCGGGAGCACGGGCGAAGACTATCGCGTGATCGTCGAGGTGAACGGCGTGCGCGTTGACCAGCGCGCGAGCCCGCCACCGATCCGCGGGGAGGCCGTGAAGATCGGGCGCCGCAGGGCGCCGGAATCCAGTCTCGCCCGATACCTCACCGCGCACGTGCCCGATCACCTGGCCGTGAACCTCCGGCCGGCGCTCAAGGCCGAGCGCTTCACGCGCATCCATCGCGAGTTCACGCGGGGTCGCAAGGTGCCGACGACCGTGTTCAACCCGGACCAGCGGATGGTCTTCCAGGACACCGCGTATCCGTGGTGCACGACGGGACTCGTCGAGACGAACCGGGGCGCCGGGAGCGGAGTGATGATCGGGCCGCGGCATCTGCTCACCGTCAGCCACGTGATCGACTGGTCGGCGCCCGCGGGCTTCGCCGCGGACTTGGTCCGCTTCACGCCCTCCTACTTCGACGGCACAGGACCGTTTGGGGAAGCGTACGGCTCGCACATCTACTGGTACGTCCAGGAGGATGGCGACGGGTTCATCAGCGGCAACGAAGGGCTCTTCGACTATGCGGTCGTGGTGCTCGACCGACGCATGGGTGAGCAGACCGGCTGGATGGGGGCGCGTGGCTACAACGACGACTGGGACAGCCTTGCGGCGTGGTCGCACATCGGCTATCCCAGTGACCTGAACAGCGGGCAGCGCCCGACCTTCCAGGGCGGCTTCACGGTGGACGGCACCGACGCCGATGCGCAGGAGATCCTGCACCGCGCCGATGTCTTTCCCGGCCAGTCGGGAGGGCCCGTGTTCGGCTGGTGGGCGGGTGACGTGGGCCCTCGGGTGGTCGCCGTGCAGTCCTGGGAGAACGGCACCGACAATGGCGCAAGCGGGAGCATGGACATGCGTGACCTCGTCGCGCAGGCCCGCACCGACTTCGCCTGACCGCATCCCCCCGAGGCGCCGGCCGCCTAACCAGTCGGCGCGTCGGGAAGGACGATGAAGGCGCGGCGCTTGTGCATCGCGCCGTCGAGGTGGAGCATGGCGAGGCCCACGCCCGCGGCCCCCTGCATCAGCCCCGTTTGCGCCACGAGGTTCGTCGGCTGCACCCGGTGCTCGGCCTGGATCCACTTGAGCCCGTCGCCATCCGGTGTCGCGCGGCGGATCACGTCATCGGCAATGGTCCGCGCGTAGTCGAGGTGGCGCGTGTCGCCCGTGCGCTCGTAGCGCGCCACGAAGTGCTCCGCGACACCGCAGTTGCCACAACATTTCGAGACGTTGTTCCAGAAGCCCGGCGACTGCTCCGGCACCTTCATGTCGCGCGTGGCCACGTCGAGCTGGCGGCTGAACTCTCCAAACTCGCGCTTGCTGGTCACGGCCGCGAGCGTGTCGAACAGGCGCGCCGTACCGCTCGGGCCATGGCACCAGCTGAGGTAGAAGAGCGTCTCGTTTCCCGGCTCGCTGTGGAAGACCATCTTGCCGCCCCCCGGCGTGTCGGTCGCCACGGCCTGCAGGTACGCTGCGCCCTTGAGCGCCCCGTCGAGGAAGGCGCGCTCCCTGGTGGCCTGGTGCAGCGCGGCCAGGAAGTATGAGACCCCTCCCGCCCCGTGCGAGAAGTTGGGATAGCGACGCGGCACTGCGGGGGAGATGTGCCACGTGAGCCCGCCGTGCGACTCCACGCCATTGGCAAGCAGGCTGCGCCCCGCACGGGCCGCCAGCGCGATGCCTTCCGGCATGCCTAACGCCTTCGCGGCCCACAGCAGCGTCAGGCCGATGCCCGCGCTGCCGGAGATGATGTCGTTGGACGCGCTCCACGAGGCGCCATCGCCCGACGGCTTCGCCGACGCCACCAGCATCGTGACGGCCTGGCGGGCCGCATCACGCAGGGCAGCGTTGCCCGTCGCGGCGTGGGCGCGCTCGAGGGTGTACGCCACGCCCGCAAGCCCCGTGTACAGCCCGGCATTTTCGTCGGCCCATGCGTCCGGACCGGCCATCACCCGCTGGCGCAGGAAGAGCGCGCCGTGCTCCGCTGCCTTCAGCGCGGCCTTGTCTCCCGTGGCGCGGGCCAGCTCGAGGTAGAACAACACGACCCCGGGGCTGCCACTGTACATGTTGTCCTGCACCGACTTGGGCTCGGTCGGATCAGCGGCCCACGTCGTTCCCACCGTGTCACCACCGGTGATGGCGTGTCGGCGAAGCCATCGCTCGGCACCCAGCGCAGCGTCGAGGTACGGGCGGGCGGGCGCGGAGGTCACCGTCGGCACGGAGGCGCCGAGCGTTCGCGTGCGAACGAGGGTCGCCGCCGCCGCGAGTCCCATGAGGACTTCGCGTCGCGAAGGTGGGTTGGCCGGGCTGGAGTCGTGACACATGATCGCATCCTCGGGGAACGTGCAGTCCATGGCGGCGCCTGCCGCCTCCGGGCCAACTTATGGATCGCCCTCGCCCTGTCCACCTCACGGAGGATCGCCCCATGGCCCGTCGTAGCGCCACCTCATCGCTCATGTACCTCGGCATCCGAGGTCGCGTTGTCGCACTCAACCGGATGACGGGTGATGAGGTCTGGCGTGCGGAGCTCAAGGGGAGCGGGTTCGTGCAGGTCGCGCGCGACCAGGACTACGTCTATGCGACGACCCGCGGCGAAATCTTCTGTCTTACGCCGGACACTGGCCAGCTGGTCTGGAACAACCCGCTCAAGGGGCTGGGCATGGACCTCGCGAGTATCGCAAGCGATTCTCCGTTGAGTGCCACCTCGGATTTCACCAGCTCCGCGACGTCGATCCAGCGCCAGCGCGCGGCCGCAGCGGCGGCGGCCACCTAGCCGCGTCCAAGGCAAGCCTCCGTCGCTCCTGCGAAGGCTCCAATCCTCCCCACCGTAGAGCCTCAATGAACCCAAACGTCGTCGACGCCGCTCGAAAGGCCTTTGGCAGCGCCGGGCCTGCGATCACGCTCGGCGCGGTCGTGCACGAAGGGGCGTGTCATCCCGAACCGGCCATCAAGATCCCATTGGCGATGATGAATCGACATGGGCTGATCGCCGGTGCCACGGGAACGGGGAAGACGAAGTCGCTGCAGCTGATGGCCGAGCAGCTCGCGGCGCAGGGTGTTCCCGTCTTTGTCTCCGACATCAAGGGGGACCTGTCGGGAGTGGCCGTGCCCGGAGAGGCGAGCGACAAGGTCAAGACGCGGGCCACCGACACGGGATATGAGTGGCACGCGTCCGGTTTTCCCGTGGAGTTCCTCAGCCTGAGTGGCGCGCGCGGCGCGCAGCTGCGAGCCACCGTCTCGAGCTTTGGGCCCCTCCTTCTCTCCAAGGTCCTCGGCCTCAACGACACGCAGACCAGCGTGCTGGCGATGGTGTTCAAGTACTGCGACGACAAGGGATTGCTGCTGCTGGACCTGAGCGACCTGCGCGCAGCGCTGCAGTACCTGAGCGAGGACGGCGCGGACGAGCTCAAGGCGTACGGAGGCATGTCGAAGGCAACGGTGGGCGTGCTGCTGCGCGAGATGGTGGAGCTCGAACAGCAGGGCGCCGAGAAGTTCTTCGGCGAGCCGGCGTTCGACCTCGACGACCTCCTCGCCGTCGAGCGCGATGGCCGCGGCCTGGTGAGCGTGCTGGCGCTGCAGGACACGCAGCAGCGCCCCGCCCTGTTCTCGACCTTCATGCTCTGGATGCTCGCGAGCCTGTTCAACGAGCTCCCCGAGGTGGGCGACCTCGAAAAGCCGAAACTCGTCTTCTTCTTCGACGAGGCGCACCTGCTGTTCAAGGATGCCAGCTCCACCTTGCTCGAGCAGGTGGAACAGACCGTCCGGCTCATCCGATCGAAGGGCGTCGGCGTGTTTTTCATCACGCAGAGTCCCAAGGACATCCCGGAGAGCGTGCTCGCCCAACTTGGCAATCGCGTGCAGCACGCCCTGCGCGCGTTCACTCCCGACGACGAGAAGAACCTGCGAGCAGCCTCGCGCACCTTTCCACGCACGGAGTTCTACGACATCCCCGCGACCCTGACGTCGTTAGGTATCGGGGAAGCGCTCGTCGTCTCGCTGCAGCCGAACGGCGCGCCCACGCCGCCCTTCGTCTCTCGGATGATCCCACCGCAATCGCGCATGGGCCCGCTCAGCGACGCCGAGCTGACACAGCGCATCGCCACCCCGCAGGTGAAGCGCTATGCCAACGTCGTCGATCGCGAGAGTGCCCGTGAGATGCTCGCCGCGCGGCACACCGAGAGCCCGGCGCAGGAAGCGGAGGCCGATGCGGCACCGAAGCGTCGCGCACCTGCCGCGGAGCCAGCCGGCGGGGTGCTCGGCCAGATCTTCGGCAGCAGCATCGGGAAGAGCGTGCTCCGGACGGCAGCCGTGGCCATCACGGGCAGGCTCGTGCGCGGCATGTTCGGCACGCTCCCCCGGAGCAAGCGCCGACGATGACCGTGCGGGTGCTCACCACGGATCCGCGGGGCATGCGGACCCTTGAACTGATCGACGCCTACACGCCGCTCGACGCGCGCGATACCCACGATCGCGCGCGGATGCTCGAGCTTCTCGCCACGACAAACCAGCCGTTCTCGCGCGAGCAGTACCACCCGGGCCACTTCACCGCCAGCGCACTCGTGGTATCGCGTACGCACGATCGCGTGCTGCTCGTCCACCACCCCACGCTCCACCTGTGGCTGCAGCCCGGAGGGCATGTCGAACCAGGGGACCACGAACCTTCAGCTGGCGCCGCGCGTGAGGTGCTGGAGGAGACGGGACTCACGGCCATCCTCGGCGAAGAAGTGTTCGACATCGACATTCATGAAATCCCGGCCCGCCGCACCGCCCCACCGCACCTGCACTTCGACCTGCGCTTCCTCGCCACCGTGGAGGGGCTCCCGGCCCCGGGGGGCGCCGAAGGGGTCGACGCGCGGTGGCTCGACCCCAACGACGCCCTGACGGTGAGCACCGACGCGAGCGTGCATCGCATGGTGCGACGGGCCTTTGCGATGGCCTAGCGACTTGCTGCAGGCACCCGCTTCAGCGCTTGAGGGCGAAGGAGAACGCCTGCTCCACGAGCTGCCGCACGGGGGTGTTGCCGACCTGCGCCGGGCTGAAGCGCGAACGCAGGAGCACATCGCGAACCGCACGCTCGAACAGCTGGTGGTCACTCTTGGGAAAGCGGATGCTTTCAGCCTCCACGCGTCCAGCGGTGTCGACGACGAATTGCGCGTAGACCACGCCTTCCACGCCAGCGCTGGCCAACATCGAGGGATAACGAGGCGCCGGATTCCCCGCTCGCGCTTGCACGACCTGCTCGACCATCAGCTCGGTGAGCACCTCGTTGGTCGCCGGAATGGCCGGTCCGACCGGCAGGCTGTCGCGTCTCGCCACACGGAACTCGTCTTCGCGCATCGTCCCAATGATCGTATTGGGTGGTGGGAGGACGTGCGGGACTATTCCGAGGTCGATCGTTTTCTCGAGGGGAGTCAGCGGCGTCTCGATATCGGTCGGGATCTCCTGCCGCTGCCGCTCTGGGGGCGCGACGGTGGGCTCCTTCTCTGGAACCGGCACGTAGATGACGTCGATCGGCTGGGGAGGCTCGAGCACCTGCTGGGCCCTGTACCCGGTCCCGACCACCGTCCCACCGATCAGGAGGGCGTGGATCAGCGTGCTGAGGGCGGTGCCGCCGAACGACCGCTTGCGGTCGGGTGCGGACTCGGGGAGTTTGACTAGCATGGACGCCTCCGGGGCCAGTGGGGACAGCGACTGTGTGCCCTAACGTCGGGGTGCCAGATGGAGACGTGGTTATGCGCAGATTACGCCAGCATTATTCCGTCATGACGTCTCGATGGCTGGCCGGGATGTCCCTCCTCGCGATCGCGGGCCCGCTCCACGGCCAGGTGGTGCGCGGTGTGGTGCGCGACGCGCGCACGCAGGCCCCGATCCCCGGCGTCATCGTCGCGCTGGATGAAGCCGGGGAGACCCGGATCACCACCGACTCCCTGCAGCGGGCCTCGCTGATCCTCGCGGTGCTCACGAACGAGCGCGGCGAGTACTCCGTGCAGGCCATCAAGGTCGGACGCTGGGTCATCAGCGCGAAGATGGTGGGGCTGCGGCGCTACATCTCGCCGCCCTTCGACATGGGCGTCGGCGAGAACGTGCGCCGGGACATTACCCTCGAGCCGATCGACTTCACCGCATCGCTTCCGACCGTCTCGGTCACGACCGACGCGCCGTGCTCCATCAACCCACGCGAGAGCCAGCGTGTCGCCGCGATGTGGGAAGAAGCGCGGACCGCGCTCACCGCCGCCCAGCTCTCGCTGCGTGACCGGCTCTTTCGTGCCACCGTAGTGCGGTACCAACGCCAGCTTTCTCCCAACGGACTCCGCGTGCTCCGGCAGGACCAGAATGTTCGCCGCGGGGTGACGGAGCGCCCCTTTGTTTCTGTTGCCGCCGAGCGCCTGTCGCGCGAGGGATACGTGCAGACGGACGCCGGGGGTGACCTCACCTTCAACGCGCCCGATGCCGACGTGCTCACCTCGACCGCGTTTGTTCGCGACCACTGCTTCTCCGTGAGCCGGCCGTCGCGC
>JACMLI010000278.1 GCA_014379705.1 Gemmatimonadaceae bacterium | reverse complement strand
CCCCACGTGCCGAGCGCGGCCTCCAGGGCGCCGAGCCATGCCGCGTCGGCGGCAAAGGCCACGTCGCTCTCGGGCCCCAGGGCAGCGCGCACCGCGTCGCCGACGGGGAAGAAGCGCTGCGGCTCGACCTGCACCATCGCTTCGCGCGCCTCGGGACCGCTCGGCGGGAGTTGCACCCGGGCCACGTGAAGGAACGCGAGACCGATGGCAACGAACACCGCATCCGGGGCCACCACTTCACCCTGCAATGCCGAGAGCGCGGACGCGGGGTTCGTCGAATCCCACGTGACCTCGAACATGCGCGTGGGCGCACTCCGCCAGCGAGGCACCACCACGCCACGAATCACGTCCGAGGCGACCTCGATGCCGACGCGTCCGCTCATCGCTCCTGCTCCCGCCAATGCACGAGCACGAGCCGGGTGCCCGAGAGAGCGTAGACCGCCTGGAGTTCGTGCGTGAGTGGATGGCCCGCGCGCCATCCGCGCGCGACGAGCAGCAAGCGCGATGGTTCGTTGCGTCGCTCCCCGAACGCGGCGGCGAGCACCGTGTCGGAGGCCGCGTGCACGTTCACGGTGCCATCGCCATCGATGGTGAGGTACGGTGCTGCGCGTTCGAGGAGGGCAATGTCGACACCTGGAATACTGCGGAGTTCTTCGAGGCTCCGGAGTGGCGTGACGAAGCGCGGCGCAGCGGCGCCAGGAGCGGCGAACCGGCCGTCGGTGGACACAGCTGGGCGCTCGATCCATTGGCGAATCGCCCGGGCGGTCGACGCCGCGCGGGGCGGGGGACCCAGGCGCGAGAGCAGCAAGGCGATGTTGGCCTCGGGGGCCTCGTTCACGTCGAGGCGTGCCGTCGGGTCGACGATGGAGACCATCACGCGGCCTTCACCGAGCGCGATGGAGTCGCGCGGGGTGACGGCCAGCGCATTGAGCCAGGTCGTGCGCTGCACCGAATCTGTTGTCTCGCCGAGCGTCCGTTCAATCTCGGCCACTGTGGCCTCGATCCCGCTCTCGGCCGCGTACCGCGCGACGGCGCTCGCGCGCACGTTGAGCGCCAGCCCGGCCGATGTATGCGCCTCACGCACGACGACCGTCCCGATGCCGCCAAGGATCACGACGATCCACAGCACGAGCACGAGGGCGATGCCGCGCCGGGCCATCGGGGCGTGAGCGTTCACGGGTTGCGCTCCAGGGAGAGCCGCGCCACCAGGGGTTGGGTGCCGCCCGCCGCGTCGCTGAAGCTGAACGTTGCCCCTTGCGGCGCCACCGACGGATCGCTCCAGTCGCTCCTCCATGACGAGACCATCCCGCGCCCCGTGGCCTGCACGTCGAGTCCCGTGACCCCTGGCACGACGGCCATGACCATTTCTCCACCGGCGCCGCTGCCGGGGGCGGCAACGAAGTGCAGCCCGGCAGTGTCGACGTTCACGGTGACGCGCCACGCGGCCGACGTGCCGTACGGCGGGGAAACGCCGCGGGTGAGGAAGGTGACCGAATCGGTCGAAACCCCGCGCGTGGTGACGCGATTCACCAGCGAGAAAACCTCGGGGCCTCCGGGAACACCTGGAAGGGCGTGCCGAAGCGCATCGCGAATCATCGCGCGCACCGTGATGAGCGCCTCGCGTTGCTCACGCTGCCGCGCGAGGCGATCGCGTGTGTCGAGCCCGCCCTGCACGGCCGCATACGCGAGCGTGACCACCAGGCCGGTGATGACCAGGGCGATGACGACCTCGATGAGCGTGAACCCGCGGGGGCGACGGGGCGTCATCGCGGGGTCCCACGCACGAGGCGGTGCAGCGTGAAGCGCGTGCCGCGCGGTGACGTCACGGTGACGACGATCTCCGAGACATCGACCGCATAGGTGCGCACGTCGATGCGTCGCGCGTAGCCATCGCTCGACGCCATCGTGGGAAGGCTCGCGGTCGCTCCCCCCAGGGTCGCTCCCTCCATCGTGGACTCTGCCTCGGCCACGATGCGCTGCCACTCCTCGGCGCGCGTCGCCGATTGGGCCCCTGATTGG
>JACMLI010000277.1 GCA_014379705.1 Gemmatimonadaceae bacterium | reverse complement strand
GCCACGGCGGCGGCGGCCGCGATCGCCCCGCGCGTGGAAGACAAACCATCGCAAGCAGCCTTCGCCGCGACCGTCGCGAGGGAAGTCGCGAAGGACCTCGTACCGCCGGGCGTCCGGCGCGCGCTCATCGTCCTCGTCCTCCTGGTCCTCACGTGGTTCCTCCTCGGGCTGCTCAAGTGAGTTAGTCAGTGGTGCCGCCGTGCCTGCAAGTCGTGCCTCCCACCCGTTGAGCTGGAGACCCCCCGTGCCCACGCCCGAAGAACTGCTCGACCTCGCCGAGGCGGAGCTGCGCGCCATGGACTACGACGCCGAGGCCCACGGTGGCCTCGACCGCCGGCGCTTCATGTTCATGTCGCTCGTGTCCGCGGCCGCGACGACGTTCGGCGTCGCATCGGCGGGCCGGGCGCAGGGGGCCACGGCGCAGGGCGTGCAGGCCCCACCGCCAATGCCGTTAGGCAATGGGGAGGCGCCCGCCCTGCAGTTCATGCCGTATCCGGGCGGCACGGGTGCGCTGATGGAGAAGCTCGCCCGGGAGCGCGGGCGCGCGGCGTTCGACAAGGTGCCGTTCACGGTCGAGAAGTG
Organism: Gemmatimonadaceae bacterium; assembly: GCA_014379705.1. Taxonomy (GTDB): domain Bacteria; phylum Gemmatimonadota; class Gemmatimonadetes; order Gemmatimonadales; family Gemmatimonadaceae; genus RBC101. The sequence continues at coordinate 4,710 of JACMLI010000277.1, read as the reverse complement.
GAGCGGGGCCGTGCCCGCGAATCCCGAGGACCTCTGCTTCCTTCCGGCACATCGGCTGTCGGCACTGATTCGCGCGAAACGCATCACGTCGGTGCAGCTCACGCGCCTCTACCTCGACCGCATCACCCGGCTCAACCCGACGCTGCTCTGCGCGGTCACGATCATGGACCAGCAGGCGATGGCCGAGGCGGCGCGCGCCGACGCCGAACTCGCGGCCGGCAAGTACCGTGGGCCGCTGCACGGAGTGCCCTATGGCGTGAAGGACCTGTTCTCGACCAAGGGCGTCCCGACAACGTGGGGCACGAAGGACTTCGAGAACCGCATCATCGACGAAGACGCTGAGGTTGTGGTGCGCCTGCGCGAGGCGGGCGCGGTACTCATCGCCAAGCTTTCGACAGGACTCTTCGCGCAGAATGACCAGTGGTTCCGCGGCCGCACGAACAATCCATGGAACCTCGTGCAGGGTGCGAGCGGCTCGTCGGCTGGTCCAGGGTCCGCGACGGCCGCGGGTTGCGTCGCCTTCAGCATCGGTACGGAGACGCAAGGCTCGATCGTGAGTCCAAGCATCCGCAACGGCATCACTGCGCTGCGCCCCACGTTCGGTCGCGTGAGCCGCCACGGCGGCATGGTGCTCGCCTGGTCGATGGATCGCGTGGGACCCATGTGCCGCACGGTCGAGGACTGTGCGATGGTGTTCAGCGTGATCCACGGCGTCGACGAGAAGGATCCGTCGACGGTGACCACTCCCTTCCAGTTCGACCGGAAGATCGCGCTGGGATCGCTGCGCGTTGGCGTGGATCCGACCGCACCGAAGGAGTTCGTCGACACGCTGCGCGAACTCGGGATGCAACCGCGTGACATCGGTCCGCGACCCACCGTGGCTGGTGGCGGCAGCGGGCTTGGCGTGGAAGGAGCGGCGGCCTTCGACGAATACGTGCAGCGCAAGGCGAAGGAGATCGGCCTCGACCTGACCACGCTGCCGGAGCCACGGCCTGCTGCTGCGGGTGGCGGTGGTGGCGGGCCACCTGCCGCTCCCGCGGGCGGCGCGCCGGCGAATCCGATGGCGCCCGCCGATTGGAACCCGCGCTTCGTGAACGGTCGCATGGTCCGCGGCCTGGACTTCATGCAGCAGCAGCGGCGTCGCTACGTGATGGTGGCGCGGTGGGCGGAGTTCATGAAGGACCTCGACATGTTCATCGCCGCGCCCTCGGCCGATGTCGGCGCGAATGCGCAGACGGGGCATCCCTGCGTGGTCGTTCCGTACAAGTTCGACGTGCCGCAGCAGGGGCAGGGGGGAGGGGCCAACCCGCAGCCTCGGCTCGACCTCAAGGCGCAGCCGATCTGTGCCACCATCGTCGGTGGGTTGTACAACGACGATCGCATCCTTGCGGTCGCGCACCGCTTCCAGTCCGCGACCGACATCCACCTCAAGCGGCCGACGCTCTGAAGTCTGATTTTGTCATCCCGGTCCGGCGAGCGAAAGCGAGCCGAGAACCGGGACCCAGCGTCGTCGGGCGTTGCTGATGACGGAACGACCCTGGGTCCCGGATCTGCGCTCGCTGCCGCTCGCTTGTCCGGGATGACGGCGAGGAAGGCGCGCGCCTGTTCGGGATGACGGCGAGGAGGGCGCGCGCCTGTTCGGGATGACGGCGAGGAGGGCGCGCGCCAGTCCGGGATGACGGCGAGCAGGGCGCGCGCCTGTCCGGGATGACGAGGCGGGCATCGGGATGACAGGGAGCGTCAGCGGAGTTGCGCGTCCATCCACTGCCGCCGCTGCCACAGCCAGTCCGTCATGGCGGCGACCTCGAGGTTGTACGAGCCCGTGACCACGCGATTGGGCCAGACGTACGTCGCGAGGATGGGCCACCGCTGGAAGTTCCGCTGCTGCACCTTGCCCAGGTACGCCTTGCGGGCGGCGATGTACTCCTCGAGTCGCGTGAGCGTCCCGTCGCTCACCATCTGTTGCCACCGCGCCTTCACGCGGTTGGCGAAGGCGGGATCCTGGAAGAGGCGGTTGAACCACGGAGCCGTTCGGATATACCACCCCTCGGTGCGGTCGGCGTCGAGGTAGTTCACGTTGCCGATCGCGAGGTCGAAGTCCCAGACCGGGCCGAAGGTGAGCTTCCCGCCGCGCTTCTTGTACAGGTACGTCGAGAGGCGGAGGTTGCCGTCGACGTTGCGGAAGTACTCGTTCACGAGGTAATAGCCGATCGCCGACTCGACGTCGATGTACGCGGCGTAGCCGGTCGCGGGATCTGCGAACTGCGACCCGAAGATCGCGGCGTCCACCTGGGCGATGAATCCCGTGATGTACGCGCGATGCCTGGCCCATGCCGGGTCATTCAGCGTCTCGGGATTCGAGAGGCAGAATATCATCGGCGTTCGCGCCGAATTGAAGCAGAAGTCCTCGCCGCGCCGTTCGTCCACCTCCATGAGGTACCCACCGGTGATCGCGGTGGCCGACGTATCGCTGACCCTGAGCTCGGGCTGGTTCACGCGCTCGGCGCCGAGGCGTACGTGCTCCGTGAGCTGGTAGATGCCATCGTACGAACCGTTGACCTCGAGATCCACGAATTGCGAGCGCGGCGTGTACTCCAGGCCGACCTTGCGGCTCAGCTCAAAGGTCACGTCGTTGCGCATCAGGGTCTTGTCGGAATAGTTCGCGAGCAGGACCCAGTGCCGGTTGGCCGGCATGGACAGCAAGGACGTGCTCGTCGTGAGCCGAACCCGATACGGCTTCTTGGGCATCGTCCACGTGCTGTTGCCACGACCACGGATCTCGAGGGTGCCCTGGCCCATCGCTAGTCCCCCGCTGTCACTCAGCGAGAAGGCGCCCGTCACATACGTGTCCTTCGACGTGATGCCGACGCCGTTGGTCGTGGTGATGCGGAGCGTGGGCAATGCCGAGGCCATGGGACGCACGTCGACCGGGGGGAGCCCGGTGTCAGGAGCGTCGGGTTCGCGCCCGCATGCCAGCAGGCCCGCCAACATGCCCATGAGGCACAAACGCCGCTGAGCAACTCGAATGAACGTGGAGCGGCTGTGTGATGCCATCTGCCGGGATGCGGGATGCGCGCGACCTCTGTGACGCCGACAGATGAAGTGTAGCGCCTTGCGGGCCTGGGGATGACAGGGCACGCGGCCCGGCCGCGTGTCAGGGAAGTGGACGCGATGACCGGACCACTCGAGCCCGGCCGCTTCCCAACTCCGAAACACCGCCCACTTAGAGGTTTCCGCATGCATATCAGCACCCCGGCCCGCGCGGGGGGGACTCGCGCACGTCCGGTCTCCCGCACCCTGGGCTTCCTCGCCCTCGTGGTCCCAGGACTCACCGTCGGTTGCGACCTGGACTCCACGGCGCCGGCGTCCACGCCCACGATTGCCCGTATCGCCAGCACCGAATGGCTCGGCACGCGCGCTGGCCTGTTCATCCAGCAGGGAAGCGCCGAGCGCGTGCGCGTCACCTTCACTGGCGCCGTCGACGAGATCCCGGGCAACTCCCCCTACGTGCCCCCGGTCCGCGACGAGAACTTCCGCGCGTTAGGCCCGATCAGCTGGAGCCCGGACGGGTCGCGCCTCGCGATGGTCACCACCCTCGCCTTCGACCAGTCCGAGGTCGTCGTCGTCAATGCCGACGGGAGCAACGCCCGCGTGGCGTCGGTGAACTCGCAGATCATCCTCGCCGACCCCGATTGGAGCCCGGACGGCACGCGCCTGGTCTACGCGATGAGCACCATGGCGCACGCCCAGGGGGTGGAGCTCTTCACGACCAACCTCGCGACCAACCACGTGCAGCGGTTGACACACGACCGGCGCTATCGGCCCGTCGGAGGGAGTGTTCGGTTTGCGTCCACGGGAAGCAGCATCCTCTACGGCACCGTCATCTCCGAGGGTGGTGCCCCGCTTTTCGAGTCACAGAGCGAGATCTGGCGGATGGACCTCGCCACGGGTGCGTCCACGAAGCTGGCCAGCGTCACGGGCACGGTGCAGGGCGTCGCGCGCAGCGGGGCATGGGCCCTCGTGCTCAAGCGGAAGGCGTATGTCGATGGAGACTACGACTACGCCCTCGTGCGCGAGGCGATCGGTGGTGGCACCTCCACCACGCTGATCGACGGCGGTCGCCTCGCCTACGCGCGCCTGACGAACGACGACGCCCGCGCCATGGTCGTGCGCAACGAGTCACCGGTGCGCGGCGAGAGTGCGCTCCACTGGTATACGCTGCCGACGACGGGGGGCACCATGGCCGCCGTGCGCGGCACCAACGGCGCCACCATCGCCGCGAACGCGTTCTTCATGCGATAGCTCGAACTTCCGTCGCTCCGGCGAAGGCCGGAGCCCCGTGTCGCTGTCGTTGCCACACCCCCTTCAATCAGGCCGCGTTCGCGACCGACCCTGGCGACGTATCGACGAAGTTGAGCAGCCGCTCGACGTCGGCCCTCACGCTCCCGCATCCCATCGACGCGCGCAGCGCCCCCACCGGCTGCCCGCCGAGGCAGTGCGAGAGCATCGCGGGATCGAAGTGACCGCCCATGCGCTCGAGGCATGGAATCGCTGCCTCGGCGTCCAGGCCGAGCGCGCGCTCGGCGCAGCCGGGATTGCAGAAGCACCCACCGCGGATCGCGATCCCGGCGCGACGCGCCCGCTCCTCGACGTGCCAGTACGGGATGCCACGCCCGTCGGCGTCGAGCAGTGTGAACGCAATCGTCGGTC
>JACMLI010000276.1 GCA_014379705.1 Gemmatimonadaceae bacterium | reverse complement strand
GGATGCCGTGGCGCGCCGCCCTCGCTGGCCCCCTCTTCGACGCCGGCCGACGCGCCCTCGAGCGCGCCTTCGGCAAGGCGCCAGTGATCGTCGGCGAAGGGGGCTCGATTCCCGTGGTCCACGACTTCGCGCGCGTCCTCGGAGCCCCCGTGCTGCTCATGGGTTTCGGCCTCCCGGGCGAGAACGCCCACGCGCCGAACGAGTGGATGAGCGACGAAAACTTCGTGAAGGGCATGCAGGCCGCTTCGGCCTTCTGGGAGGAGATGGAGCGCCAGCCGAAGGGCTGACCCATTTCGCCCAAAGCGGACAGCCACCTGTCATACAGCGTGGACATCCTCGCGTGGGGTGTCATTATAAGTCATTGACGGAGAACGCTTTACAGCGGTGCTGTCGACTGGCACTGCTCCTGCCCTCCTGTACGGCGCAACCACGCACCAACCAGGAGACCCCATGACTGCACGCATTGTCAGCCTCGCCGCACTCGCCCTCGTAACGCTCACCACGACTGCCGAGGCGCAGCGCCGCACGTCGCCCTCCGTGGCCCGCATCACCCCGTACGTCGGGTACATGCAGTTCGGCAACTATGTCGATGGCCCCTTCGGGACGAGCGTCCGCAACGCCGGCGCGCCGGTCTATGGCGCACAGCTCGGCATCGACCTCACGCAGAACCTCGCCTTCGTCGGCAACGTCGGCTACTCGGCCAGCAACCTCGAAGTCGGTGTGCCGATCATCGGTGGCTTCGACATCGGGGCCGACACCAAGGTCCTCATGTACGACGCGGGGCTGCAGTACCGCCTTCCCCTCGGCAGCACGTTAGGCGGCCAGTCGGCCACGCCGTTCGTGGAAGCGGGTGCCGGCGCCATGCGCACCGAGGTCGGTGTTGGTTCGCTCAACGCCAAGTCGACGAACTTCGCCGTGAACTATGGCGCCGGCGTGGACCTCCAGGTCGCCAGGTCGTTCGGCCTTCGCGCCGCGGTGAAGGATTATGTGGGCAAGCTCGACCTCAAGGACGCCACGGCCCTCGACATCAGCACGCGCCGCACGCACAACATCGCCTTCACGCTTGGCGTGAACGTGGGCTTCTGAGACTGAGCACGACATAACGAGCGACCGGCCGGAGAACATCCCGGCCGGTCGCATTCGTCTTCCAGGCACCTTCGCACGAGTCTCACGGTTCGCACACACAAGTGCGCGGTCGAATGTGTGGGTCGTCGCCTTTGCTTCTCGTGCTTCCACTCAGACTGCCCGTCTCGTGGTCGTTCTCAGGGCTTCTCAACGACGACCGGCAATTCCGATCGTTTGGCCCAGTCTTCCCACGAGCCATCGTAGATCCGCACCGGAATGCCAAGGGTGCGCGCCGCGAAGTAGAGCAGGGAGGCCTGCATTCCGATGTGGCAGTAGGTAACCACGCTGTCGCCCTTGCCCACGCCGGCCTGTTCGAAGAGCCGGCGGATCTTCCCGGTCTCGCGCATGGTCGTGAGTTCACCCGTGAGAGACGAAAAGGGCAGGTTGGTCGCGCCCGGGATGTGGCCTGCGCGCGCCGTGGCCCCAGGAGTCACGCCGAGATAGAACTCTGGCGCGCGGGCGTCGAGGACCTTGGTTCCGGCCTTCTGTCCATTCGCGGAGATCCACGCGGCGTCGACCACTGTGTCGTCGACACGGGGCGTGAATGAGCCGGGCTTCACCGCGGTCACCTCGCGCGTTGTTGGGCGCCCGGATTCGCGCCACAGGTCCAGCCCGCCATCGAGTACCGAAACGGAACCCTTGAGCCCGAATCGCTCCAGCGTGACGAAGGCGCGGGCGACGGCGAGGGGCTGCCCGTAGAGCACGACGTGCTGCCCATCCGACACCCCGAGGGACTCGAGTACGGAGTCGACCTGGGCGGGGGGCGCAAGCTGCGCCGTCAACCCGTCCATGTTGACGCTGACGGCGCTGAGCGGCAGGAGGCGAGCCCCTGGGAGGTGACCGGCGTGGTACTCGAACGGGGACTGGACCACGTGGACGACGGCGACGGCTCGATCGGTGAGGTGGCCGGCGAGCCACTTGCCGTCCACGAGCACGGGTTTTCCCTGCGCGGTCGCGTTGGCGGCGGCAAGGACGAGGAGCAGGGTTGAAGCGATCGCAAGCCGAATTGCCTTCATCTCGAATGTCCCGGCAAATTGTGAAGTGTTGTAGATAGTGGATGTTTCCTCCCGCCACCGTCCAGACTCGTGCGTCCACTCTCCATCGTACTTCGTCCCAGCCTCCCCGTCGTCGCGCTGGCCCTGCTGGTCGCCTGCAAGGCGGAGCGACGGGCATTGCTGAGTGAGACAGTGAGCTCCGACACGGCCAGCCTGCCCGATCCAACGCCGGTGCGTCGCGTCGCGTTCCGGATTCCGCAGGAGTCGGAGGTCACCGACTCCACGGTGCTCGCCTCGGTGCGTCGTGGACGCGCGATGATGCTGTACACGCGCGATTCCCTTCCGCGCCACGTCGGCAGCAAGCTGGCGTGCACGTCGTGCCACCAGCAGGCCGGGACGGTGAAGGGCGCTATTCCCTGGGTCGGCGTGTATGCGCGTTTTCCGCAATACCGCAGTCGCGCCGGGAGCACAATCATCATCGAGGATCGTATCAACGACTGCTTCAAGCGCTCGTTGAACGGCACCGCCCTCGTCCCGGAGAGCCGCGACATGCGCGACATCGTCGCGTACATGGCGTTCCTTTCGATCGGCTACCCGGTTGGTGCCGAGGTCGACGGACAGGCGTCGCCGGTCCTCACGCCGCTCCCGGCGGACTCGGTGCGCGGCCGCCTCGTGTTCCAGGGGCGTTGTGTGCGCTGTCATGGGCAGAAGGGTGAAGGCACCGTGCTCGCTCCCCCGGTGTGGGGCAACGAGTCGTACAACATCGGTGCGGGCATGGCACGCCTGCGGACCGCAGCCGCGTTCATCAAGGCGCGGATGCCGCAGGACTCGGCCGGCGTGCTCACGGAGCAGGAGGCCTTCGACGTGGCGCGCTACGTGAACTCTCACTCGCGTCCCGATTTCCGCGGGAAGGAGCGCGACTGGCCACGCGGGGACCCGCCGCCGGACGTCTCGTACAAGACGGATGCCGCGGCGAGGAAGCGGAGCGCGGCGGCGAAGCGTTAGGCAGTCCGGCGGAGCGACGACATCTTCCGTCAGGTGTACAGCACGCGATCCTCTTCGCCGAGCAGTCGCACCCGGTCCATGACCGTGTCGACGATGCCCTTGTACGTGCTCCCCTTGGGTGGCAGCGCGAGATGCGCGGAGATGTCGACCGGAGCGCCGAACCAGACGCGCACCGTGTCGCCCCCGCGCCAGTTGCCGCTCACCTGCTCGCCGATGTTGGTGTTCAGCCCGGCGATGAACACCGGGATCACGATCGGGCCCGCGGCGTGAATGATCTTCCCCGCGCCGGGCTGGAACCGCATGAACGAGTAGGGGTCGGGATCCAGGTTGCGCCCGCCCTCGGGGTGAATGCCGAGGATTGTGCCCGGGCCGCGGGCGCAAAGATCGCACAGCAGGTCGAGCGCGTACCTGTCGCTTACCCCGTGCCTCGGCAGCGCGAAGAGGGGCGGGAACATCGACCAGGAGGCGACGAAGTGGTTGAGCAGCATGCCCACTACCGACTGGTAGTAGTACTGCCCGACGACGGGAAAATAGAGGCGACGCCGCCCGCGCAACCGGCGGTGCAGGAGTGACGACACCACGAACATGTCGAAGTACGTCCGGTGGTTCGCCACGAAGAGGATCGAGCCACGACGAAAGGCGTCCTCCACATGCTCGAAGCCATGGTCGCGCACGAGGCGTCGCGTCAGGAAGCGGATCGCGATCGCGCCAACGTGCCGCTGCACCTGCGTCCAGACGGCCTTGAGCGGCTCCCGGTTCATGCGGAGCGCGATCTCGAAGTGCAGGAGTTCGAGGAACGTGAGGCTCTCGCGCACCTCGGTGGGGAGAGGCTGCGAGAGTCGGTCCTGCGACGGCGGAGGGGTCACGCGCCAGCGGTGGGGCGAAGGTCCTCAGGCAGCATCGTCATCGGCAGCGCCTGTGTGCGCATCGCGCGCTGCACCCGCTCGAGGAAGGCGTCGTGGAGGGCCTTCTCTCCTTCGTCAACGAGGTTCCACAGGTGGACCACGCGCCAGCGTCCGTCGGAGCGACGCTCGAGGAACGTCTCGACGAACAGGTCGGTCTCCTGGAGGTTCTCGTCATCCTGCACGACTTCTCCCGCACGGAGAAACGCGTACCGACCCGACACCGCGAAGTGCGCGACCTTGAATGTCGCGCTGCTGCGGAGGTGACGACGGACCGCGTCGAGCACAGCCCTGCGGACGGGTGTTCCCGCGGCCGGCATCGTGACGACGGCCGGTCGCCCCTGCGCGCCCCCGCGCTGCGGCGAAAGCGCCGCAGCGCTCAGTCCGAGTGCCACGAGCCATCTGGCCGCTGAATGACGGGCAAGGCAGGTTGGGGAAGTCACGCGAGGTCTCACGCAGGGTGGGTCGGGCGGTGACAAACGACTGACGGAAAATATGCTGCATATGAAGGTCCTCGCGCAGGTCGTGCGCCGCCGTGCGTACGGACCTGGCCTCGCCGCCGCGATGCTCGCGTCACTGGTCACTGCGCCGGTTGCGGCGCAAAGCGACGTTGCCTTTCCCACCGAGGCATATGTCGCTCGGCGCGCGGCACTCTCGGCAAAGGTCGGCAATGCGCTCGTGGTGGCCGCCGGCGAATACCTGATCAACCCCGGCGATGGCCTCGTGAAACAGGACCCCACGTTCTGGTACCTCACCGGGGTCGAGTCACCCTACGCAGTCGTGATGATGGTGCCGCGTGCTGGAGGGAGCGGGCACGACACATTCCTGTTTGTCCCCGACTCGCTGCAGTTTGCCGGCGGACAGTTCCCGATGGACGATCCCGGCTTTCGCCGCGCGATGTGGAACCGTCCACGTCGACGACTCGCGCCCGGTGCCGGTGCCGCACGCGCCACGGGCGCCAATGCCGTGCTTCCTCTCAGTGCGTTTGCCGATCGCTTTCGCGTCGCCGCGCGGAGCGCACGCAGCGTCGTGGTGCCATTCGGCGATTCGCTGTACGCGCCACCAGGACTCTCGGCCCCAGGCACGTTTCACCAGCAGTTCCGGGCGTCGTTGCGACCACTCGCGCCGAACGCGGCGTGGCGCGACCTGTCGCCCATTACCGAGCGCATGCGACTGGTGAAGGACCGTTTCGAGATCGACGCCCTGCGCAAGGCCGCGGTCATCTCGGGGAAGGGAATGCTCGCGGGACTGCGCGCCCTCAGGCCGGATATGAACGATCGCGCGCTCGCGGGCCTGATGGAGTACCACTGGAAGCTCGAGGGTTCGCCTCGCGCCGCGTTTCCGCCGATCGTCTCGTCAGGCGAGAACTCGCTGACGTTCTTCTCGCTCCTGCGCGAGAACTACAACGCGGTCGACCGGGTGATGAAGGCGGGCGACCTCGTGTTCGTCGACTACGGGGCCGCCGAGTACATGACGTACACCACGGACATCTGCCGCACCTGGCCGGTCTCCGGCACGTTCACGGCAGAGCAGCGCACGTACTACGACATCGTGCTCGAGGCGCAGGAGGCGGCAATCGCCGCCATCCGTCCCGGCGTGATGATGGTGGACGTGATCAAGGCCGCGGCGCGCGTCTTTCAGAAGCACGGGCTCGAGCAGTACGAGAACGCGCAGGCCATGGGGCCGGACAAGGTATGGGGCATCATGCCCTCGCCGACGCACTACCTCACGCGCAACGCGGGCATCGTGCGCTACAACTCTTTCGGCAAGGGCGTCCGCGACCTCGGGCACCACATCGGGCTCGAGGTGCAGGACTCGCGCGACTACACGATGCCGCTCGAGCCCGGGATGGTCTTCACGATCGAGCCAAAGATCTATATCCCGGAGAAGCACATCGCGATCATGATCGAGGACATGATCCTCGTCACACCGACGGGCCACGAGAACCTGTCGGCCTCGGTGCCCAAGCGGGCGGCGGAGATTGAGCGGGAAATGCGGGCGGGTAGGCGGGCGGGCGGGTAGGCGGGGGGCCTAACGACCCTGGGTCCCGGATCTGCGCTCGCGTTCGCTCGCTTGTCCGGGATGACAAGCGAGCAACGCCAGGCGCCCTTTTCTGCCTTCTGCCATCGGAAGATAGGGCGGTTGCAGTTCAAGACTTCTCGAGCACGTCACCAAGGCGCCCGGTACGGCGGTCATACACCACAATGTGGCTCCACTCACTCGCGTCGGAGCGCGCCACAACGGCCATCACGGGCTCCGTGTCGCTCACGTTGAACACCTCGTGAGGCACGTCGGGCTCGATGTAGATGAAGTCTCCCGCCGTGTTCTCGATGCTCAGCTTGAGGTGGTCACCGTACTCGTGCCGCACGGTGCCCTGCAGGATGTACAGCATCAGCTCGAAGCCGACGTGGACGTGCGCATAGGCCACGCCGCCGGGAGGAATGCGGGCCACGTTCATCGAGAGGTGCTTCGCCGGGACGTTCTTCGCTGAAAGTCCGGCGGCGTATCGGATGCCGTTCCAGCCGCGGATGTCATTGCTGCCGCGGATGACATGGATGCCGTCGCCACCTTCGACGAGGCCCTTCAGGTCGATCTCTTCCATGAGGATGGGATGCTGGGGAGGGTGTGGCTGAAAAGCTGGCGTCCCACCCCCCAGCCAGCAAATTGAGGCAGACTCCCTCGATCAATCCCCAGCATGGCACGTACTGCGTTCCTTCTTCTCCCCCTCGGTGTCCTGGCCGCGTCGCACCTCGCGGCGCAGGACGCCTTTCGGCAGCCCGTGCGCGATCCGGCCTACGCCAGCGATGGTCGCCTCGCGGCGTCGATCGAAGGGGACATCTGGGTGCGCCAAGCCAATAGACGAACCTGGGTGCAGGTCACCCGCGGACCGGCGTGGGATCGCCAGCCGGCGTGGAGCGCAGACGGCGCGACGCTCGTCTTCGCGTCGAATCGTGAGGGGCAGGACGACCTGTTCCGGGTCTCCGCGACGCGGGCAGGGGCCACGCCCGAGCGCATCACCACGGACGCGGCCGCCGACCTCGAACCGACCGTGGGGCGCGACGGCACGATCTATTTTGTGCGCGGACGCGGAAATGACGTCCGCCCCTGGCAGCGCACCGCCGCCGGGGAAGAGAAGCGCGTCACGACCGGCACGACGCCCGAACGCGCGCCGTCGCTCTCTCCCGCCGGCGACCGCCTGGCCTACGTGCAGCAGTTCGACGGGGGTCGTCGCGTCCGCGTGCGTGTGGTCGGTGGCACGGCCGATTCGATCGTGACCGCCGAGCGCAACGCCGATGACATTGCGTGGTCGCCGCGCGGCGATCGGATCGCGCTCACGAGCGGCACGCCACGCCCCGCCCTCTACGTCACGCCGACCGACGGTCGTTACGTGAACTTCGTGGCATCGGCGCGCGGTGACGTGGCCTGGTCTCCCGACGGTGCGACGATCCTCGTCGCCGAGCGCGTGCCTGACGAGTCGGGGTACAACGGCGACCCGGATCGCGTGGGCGATCGTCGCGCGTCGGAGTCGCTGCGGGGGGGCGATCGGCTCCTCGTGATCGCGGCCCCCGCGCCGCCGGAGACGACGCCGGCTCCCGT
>JACMLI010000275.1 GCA_014379705.1 Gemmatimonadaceae bacterium | reverse complement strand
TCGCGCACCAGGTGCGGCCCGATGAACCCGGTGCCGCCGAGGATGAGGATCTTGAGCGGCGCGACGCCACCGGTGCTGCCCGGCACCTGCGCGGCGAGGCGCGAACCTGCGGCGGCCATGCCTGCGAGCACGGCCGACTGCTTGATGAATGCACGACGATCGACCACGTGTCTCCTCCGCTGGAAGCGCGCCGACCATGACGCGCAAACCCAATCTCCGGAGAGTACCACGCCGGGGAAAGGGGTTCAGCCCAGAGTGACGGCCGTCAACGGAAACCGGTATGGGCACGATCATTCAAAACACTAAGGGCTTGACCTAAGTAAGGGCGCGTGCGCACGTACCAGGTCGCCCCGCAGCGCCTCAAACTCGCCGAGCACTGGCTGGTGCGGCAGCGCGCCCTGTGGGAGCGCCGCCTCGACCAGTTCGACTCCCACGTCACGACCCTCAACGACAAGCGCCCATGACTTCCCCGTACACTTTCACTCCCGATCCCCGCCTCGACCTCGTCCTCGAACGCGTCGTCGACGTCCCCCGCGAACTCGTGTGGGAGGCGTGGACTCAGGCCGAGCATATGAAGGCGTGGTTCGCGCCAAGGCCATGGACCACGCCGGAGGTCGAGGTCGACGTTCGCCCGGGTGGGATCTTCAGGACCGTGATGCGCTCGCCGGAAGGCCAGTTGCATCCGAGCACGGGATGCTTCCTCGATGTCGTGCCCAATGAGCGCCTGGTCTTCACCGACGCCATCGGTCCCGGTTACCGGCCGAATGAAAAGCCGTTCTTCACGTGCGTCCTCACGCTGCAGTCCGAAGGGAAGGGCACGCGCTACCGTGCCGTTGCCATTCACCGCGACGAGCCACCCGGAATCAGCACGCCGAGATGGGCTTCCATGAAGGTTGGTCGACGGTGCTGGACCAGCTGGTGGCCCACATGACGGCGCCTCGTTCCTGATCATCGTCGCTCCGGCGAAGGCCGGAGCCCCGCGTCGGTCCTGAGCGTCGTCGCTCCGGCAAGGCATGCCCGGCTGGCTGCAAGCCGAGGGCCGGAGCCCCGGGTGGTCTCCGTGTGCCCTTCTCGGCTTCTGGACGCGAACCCAGGAGCCGCAAGGTGCGTCGCCACGGACGGGGTCGTATCGTCCCCGCAGGCCGCGAAAACGTCACCTGTCGTCAGGGGAACGCGTTCGATCACGCCCTTCCGCCCCTGACGGCCCGACCGGTGATGGTTGACCCCGGCCAGTGGCCAGCACCCGCGGTGATGCAGAGATTACAGGAGCCAACGGACGCCGACCCCGGGCTGTCCAACCTGCGCCCATAGACATCATGAGACTCCGACACCTCGCTTCCATAGCTGGCGCCGCTTTACTGACTGCGTGCGCCTCGGCGCGGCCCACCACCGCGAACTCGCGCATGGGCCCCGAGGCGGCGAAGGAGCGTGCGCGCGCCGATAGCCTGCGCTACCCGTACACCAGGGCCGACATCGACTTCATGTCGGGGATGATCCACCACCACGCCCAGGCGATCCAGATCGCCGAGTGGGCCCCTTCGCACGGGGCGAGCCCGGCGCTGATCCGCCTGACGGAGCGCATCATCAACGCGCAGAACGACGAGATCACCATCATGCAGTCGTGGTTGCGGAACCGGAACCAGGAAGTCCCGACGCCCAACCCGGCTGGCATGCCGATGAAGATGAATGGCATGGACCACGTGATGCCAATGCCGGGGATGCTGACGGATGATCAGCTCAAGCGACTCGACGCGGCCAAGGGCCCGGAGTTCGACCGGCTCTTCCTGACGTACATGATCCAGCACCATCGCGGCGCCGTGAGCATGGTGGATACGCTCCTCGCGACGAATGGTGCTGCGCTGGATGAGACCGTGTTCAAGTTCGCCGCCGACGTTTCGGTCGATCAGTCGACCGAGATCAAGCGGATGCTGCAGATGTTGCTCGAAGGAACCTCCCCATAAACACCGAGGACTTTAGGATGACCCTTTCGCGCTCGACCCCCCGTCTTGGCCTTGCCTTCGCGTTCATCGCGTTGGCCGGGTGCGGTGGAACTCCGACGCCACAACCGCAACCTGCGGTCGACCCGCGCATGGACGCGCGCGTCGGGCTCAAGGCTGGCCTTCGGGACGCCGGCGAAGTGGCGACCGGCATGAAGGTCGTGGCCAAAGCGGTGTCTCCGCCGGGCTTCGACGGCATCACGAACTCCGACCTGGCCTTCGTCGGCAACTACGCGGTCCAGGGCAACTACAACGGCCCGGTGATCTGGGACATCCGCGATCCCGCCAACCCGGTGCTGGTCACGGCCTACACGTGCCCGGCCTCGCAGAACGACGTGTCGGTCTACCGGAACCTGATGTTCATGTCCGCCGAGGCCTACAACGGCCGCGTGGACTGCAAGCCGGGGAACGGCAACCCGACGGGTCCGGATTCGGTCAGCAAGGAGCGCATGCGTGGCGTGCGCGTGTTCGACATCTCGGACATCAAGAACCCCAAGCTCGTCGCCAATGTGCAGACGTGCCGCGGGTCGCACACGCACACGGTGCTCGAGGATCCGAAGGACAAGGAGAACATCTACATCTACGTCTCCGGTTCTGCGCCGGTCCGTTCGCCGAACGAGCTCGCGGGTTGCTACTCGCAGACGCCCCAGCAGGACGCCAACTCCTCGCTGATGCGCATCGAGATCATCAAGGTGCCCCTCGCCAATCCGGAGCGCTCCGCGGTCGCGTCTCGTGCGAACATCTTCGCCGGCCTCAAGGCGCCGGCCGCCCACGGCCCGGCGTCCGAGGACCTCGCGAACCAGCAGAAGGCCATCGCGACGGCCAAGGCGACGGGTGGTTTTGTCGCCATGAACCCGGCCTCCAAGCAGGAAATGGTGCTCGGTGCGGGCTTCGTCCGTCCGCAGCTGGACAGCATCGTCAAGGCGCGTGGCGGCACGGGCAACCCGACGGCCGCTGACACCGCGGTCCTGCGCACGAACCTGCAGGGCATCATCGACCGCATTTTCGCTGGGCAGGCGCCGCAGACCCCGGCCACCCCGGGCGTCTCTGAGAACTCGCCGTTCCGGCAATGCCACGATATCACCGTCTATCCGCGTTTAGGGCTGGCCGGTGGTGCGTGCGAAGGCCACGGCATCCTCCTCGACATCAGCGACCCGCTCAACCCGGTGCGTCTCGATGCCGCCGCGGACTCGAACTTCGCCTACTGGCATTCCGCGACGTTCAACAACGACGGCACGAAGCTTCTCTTCTCGGATGAGTGGGGCGGTGGCGGTTCGCCCAAGTGCCGTGCCGGCGACAAGCCGGAGTGGGGCGCCAACGCGATCTTCACGATCGAGAACCGCAAGCTCAAGTTCCAGAGCTACTACAAGATCCCGACCATCCAGACGCCGGCCGAGAACTGCGTAGCCCACAACGGCTCGCTGATCCCGATCCCGGGGCGCGACGTGATGGTGCAGGCGTGGTACCAGGGTGGCATTTCGGTGTTCGACTGGAGCGATCCGGCCAAGCCCTTCGAGGTTGCCTACTTCGACCGCGGCCCGGTGGACTCGACCCAGATGCGCATGGGCGGCTCCTGGTCCGTGTACTGGTACAACGGCTCGATCGTGAGCTCCGAGATCGCGCGTGGCATGGACGTGGCGGACCTCACGCCGACGCAGTTCATCTCGCAGAACGAGATCGACGCCGCCAAGACCGTGAAGTGGACGCACCTGAACGCGCAGGGTCAGCCGCTGATCGAGTGGCCGCCGTCGTTTTCGCTGGCGAAGGCGTTCGTAGACCAGCTCGAGCGCAACAAGTGCCTCTCGACGCAGCGCATCGGCCAGGTGCGTTCGGCGCTTGCGAGCGCGGAGCGCGCTCCGGGCGCACAGCGCACCTCGGCGCTCACGACGCTTGCTTCGCAGATCCAAGGCGACGTCGGCAGTTCCTGCGACGGGAAGCGCGTGCAGATGTTGCTCAAGGCCGTCAATGACCTCAAGAGCATGACGGTGTCGTAAGCGGGCTTGGACGAAGCAGCAGGACACGGCGGGCGTGGTGGGGAAGGTCTCCCACCACGCCCGTTTCGCTTTCGAGGTTGCGCACCGCCACCTTGGTGCCAGGTGAACGCGCGAGATGAGAGGATCACGCAGTGCGACCGAGGGAACGCGTGGATCGACGACAGCTCTGGCGGCACGTGCGACGCGCGTGGGTCGCCCTCGGCTTCGGCGCGACCATCGTCTTCGTGGGCTGGTCGCTCATGGCCTATCGAGCCTCCGCCGCTGCCCACGACGCTGCTCGCCCCGATGCTGCGGTCGACATTCGACGCACGGACGGGATTCGGTCGTTCCTCCCGCCGGCGCCACCGGCGACAAACATGCCCGCCTTCATATTCTTCCCCGGAGCGTTAGTCGACCCGGTCGCCTACGCTCCGCTCCTGCGGGCCGCGGCCGTCGCCGGCTTCCCGGCGTACATCATTGAACTCCCGCGCCGTGGCGCCTTCGGCGGCGCAGATGGCCCAGTGCCCGGGCAACGCCTGGACCGGTTGCTCGCGCAGATGACGCAGCGGCGATGGCTCGTCGCCGGCCACTCACGCGGGGCGGTCGTCGCCTCCCAGGTGGCCGCGGAGCAACGGCCGGGTTTCGCGGGCCTGGTCTTGATCGGGACGTCACACCCGCGCGACGTCGACCTGAGTGGCGTGGCGGTTCCCGTCACCAAGGTCGTCGGTACGCACGACGGGCTCGCGTCGCCCGCTGAGGTCTACGCGAATCGGCCCCTCCTTCCTGCTGCCACGAACTGGGTGTGGATCGAAGGCGGCAATCATTCGCAGTTTGCCTCGTACGGCTTTCAGCCTGGCGATCGCCGCGCCACGATCGCGGCCGCGACGCAACGCGCCGAAATGATTCGTGCAGTGCTCGGTGCGTTGAGCAACGTTGCCGCCGGCGCACCGGGGAGCTGACGCGCGCGGACAACGCCCGCGGAGATCTCGGTCATTTGGCAACCGCGGGCTGGTGGCTGAGAATCATCCCGGCAAGACGCTTCCGCAGGCGCACGCGCCACATCCAGTAGAGGAGCACGACCAGCGGCGCGAGGCCGAGGGCGAAGAGCAGCGGGACGATGCGGATCGGCTCAGGCACGAAGTTCATCTGGCCAAGGAAGAACGATCCGGACGCGATGAACAGCGCAAAGCACATGCGCCAGAGATGCCGCGCGATCCGCCGCGCACCAGTGAGGCCTCCCGCGCGGATCATTCGCGCGTCACCGACTCCGGCCAGCAGGAAGACCGTCCCCATGAAGAGCATCATTCCCGCCGGCACCCCGTTCAGCTGCCGGCCGGGGGAGCCGAGGACGACGTAGCCGGTCCAGAGGTTCAGGGCGGCGATCGTGAAGGCGACGACCATCATCACCAGGTCGACCGGCCTCGATCCCGCGCGCAACGGCTTCACCGTCGTCGTCGCCGTGATCACCATGTACCCGACCACCATGGCGGCGACGACGCTGGTGGACTTGCCCTCATACATCGCGATGCCGGAAGCCGTGACGCCCATGTAGAGCATCGCATAGGCGAAGGTGATGCCGATGCGCTTGTGCGCCACGCCGCCCTTGGCGACGACCAACGCGGCGAAGCCGGTGACGATGGCAACAAGGCCCGCGGCGTAGTGTGAGGCCAGCGCGACGAAGAGCGGACCGGTGGTGGTGGCGAGGGTGACGCGATCGGACATTGGGTGGGGTTGTCGTATGGGGTTCCCATACGAACACCTCGCCCAGAGGTTTCACCGCCATACTGCAGCCACAGCGCCCGCGGCGTGCCTCTACGAACAGCCAGGGTATGACGCCCCAAACCGAGGCGACGGCCAGTCACATTCGCCTCCTGTCGGCGCCATGAACCGGACTGGCGGGGCCGCAGGCGACGCTTAGCTTCCCGCTCACGATGCGCAGTGACCTGGCAGCACTCCCTCTCGTGATCGTCGCAGGGCTCCTGGCCTGCCTCGGCGGCTGTACATCATTTGCCAATGTACGCTCGGCGGAAGTGCACCCGGGCCCTTCGCTCAGCGTGCAGGCCTCTGCGGGAGCCCGGCCGGGCCCCGTCGCCGGATGGTTCTGGGCATCCGACTGCGCCGAGAACTGCAACGATCCGACGGTGGGTGCGGATGTTGGCGCTGCATTCGGATGGCGACCCGCGAGCGGTCCGCGAGCGCTGGCCGTCTCGGCAGGCATCAGCGGGGAGTATCCCTATGTCGACGGCTACGCGCAGTTGGCCGATGGGCGGCGCCCGTTTGGACTTGGGCTTCGCGTCGGACTGCCGGTTTGGAGTTGGCGGCAGCATCAACTTTATGCGCGCTACGACGTCCCACTCGGGACATCGGTCCGGTTGCTCTTGAATCCGGCGCTATTCCTCCATGAGGGCGACTCGCCGAGCCCGGGCAATCCCGGAACGTTCAAGGCGTTCGTCCAGGGCATTGGCCTCGAGTGGCGTGGGGGATTGGTGGCGTTGACGCCAGCTGTCGCCCTGCTAGCCGGACGCGCCGAGCGTACGAGTTACGGTGTCCGCCATGGCCCCGAGTCAGCGGTATTCGCCACGGCGTCGCTGGGCGTCAGCGTGCACCGTCGCCGATCCTCGCGCCGATGATCGCCGCGCCCGGCTAAACGTTTCGTGCCGCGCTCACGTTGGCGGCCGCTGAACCCCAGCATCTGGCGCGTGATGCCCGCGCCACGCGCCGCGTTGGTCGCCTTGGCGGCGAAGGCGAGCCGCTCGACGAGAAAGCTCCGGCGAGCATCGTTTCTTGCGCGGGTCAGGCCTTTGGTGTCCACCCCGGAGCATACGTGCGTGACCAGAGCTTCGCGGCGTCGGCATCACCGACAATCCGCGCGGTCCGGGGATCGATGCGAAGCTTCCGCCCCGTCTGGTGCGCGATGGTTCCGAGATGGCAGAGCATCCCTGTCTTCGCGCCATCGGCGATCGGCGCGGTCAGCGGCGTGCCCGTGCGGATGGCATCGAGGAAGTTCTGCATGTGCAACAGCGTGAGGCCGTCATCGCCGACGGTGTTGAGCACATCGCCCTTTGCTGCGGCGGCCGACTCCTTGACGACTTTGCCCTTGAGATCGGAGATGACGTAGCCATCCTGGTCGATCACCATGCTGCCACCAAGCCCAAGGATGATGGTGCCGCGGGAACGGCCGTACATCTGTTGACCGTTGCAGCTCTGGCCGTGCCAGATGATGGTCTTGCCGCCCTCGAATTCGAAGGTTGCTTCCTGCGTGTCGGGGAACTCCCAGTCATCGGCGAAGTGATGGCGCGCGCCCGTCGAGTACACGGCCGTCGGATAGTCGACGCCAAGGAGCCAGCGTGCGACGTCGATCTCGTGCGTTCCGTTGTTGCAGATCTCTCCGGTGCCCCAGCGCCTGAACCAATGCCAATTGTAGTGGATGATGTTGTCGTGGTACGCGGTGCGCGGCGCGGGGCCTTGCCAGAGCTCGAAGTCGAGGTTGGATGGAACAGCGACGACGCGTCCCTTGCCTATCCCCGTGCGCGTGTTTGCGTACCAGGCGCGCGCCAGGTAGGGCATACCGATCGCGCCGTCCCGGATCGCCTGAATGGCTTCGTAAAAATGAGGACCTGAACGCCGCTGAGTGCCGAGCTGCACGAGCGACTTGTATTTCGTCGATGCCGTGATCAGCAGTTCGTTTTCGTGCGGAGTGTTCCCGCTCGGCTTCTCGAGGTACACGTGCTTGCCCGCCTGCATCGCGAGCAGTGTCATCGGGGCGTGCCAGTGATCGGGTGTGGCGATGGCGATGGCGTCGACGGACGTGTCGTCAAGGATGCGGCGGAAGTCTCCAACGCCTTTCGGCGACGCCGCCTGCAACTGCGAGGCGGCCGTCGCCGCTTTCGCGATGACGTTGGCGTCGACGTCGCAAATGTACGCCACCTCGGAGTCCGGGAGTTTCGCAAAGTTCTGGGCGTGCACGACGCCTCGACCATTCACCCCGATGACCGCCACGACGACCTTTTCGGCCGGCGAGCCGCCGAGGGCAAACAGGGGTCCGGGTTTGCTCACGCCTGCGACCAGTCCCAGCGCGGCCGTGCCGCTCGCCTTGATGAAGTCCCGCCGATCGCTGCTCAGGTGTTTCGACTCCATGACGTCCTCACGAGAGTGTGTTTCACGATGTCCGGATCTCTGCCCTACCTGATCTCTCGCACCTTGATATCCCGGAACCACACCACGTCATCATGATCCTGGAGCACGACCTGTCCCTTGCGACGCGTCGCGAACCATGCAGGGTAGAGGCGATACTTGCTCCTGGTAAAGGCCGAATCGAAGGCGGCCGTCCCGAGGTCGAACTCCACGATCTTCTCACCGTTCATCCAGTGTTCGCCATGGTTGCCGCGGAAGACGACTTTCGCGCGGTTCCACTGACCCGCCGGCCACACCTTCTTTTTGTCGTTGGGGGGTATCATGTCATACAATGCGCCGGAGCGATGTGTCGCGAGCTTGTTGTCCTCGTTCTTCTCGTCGTCGTTCATCTGATACTCCCATCCCTTCGCGGCGTGGGGTGGCGACATCTTCGTGGAGAGCTCCTCGGACACGTTGTACTTGAGCCCACTGTTCCCGGCCACGGCGACCTTCCATTCCCACGAGAGTTCGAAGTCCTGCCAGGCACCGTCCGAGATGAGGTCCATGCCCGTGAGCGGTTGGCCGTCCGCTTGCAGGGGACCCTTGCCCCGTTCCACGTGCATGATCGCGCCGTCCTCGACGATCCAGAGCCCCGGCGGCGTGTCCTTGAAGCCAAGGCCGTGCCAACCGTTGAGGGTACGACCATCGAACAGGAGTTGCCATCCGGCCGCCTTCTCAGCGGCGGTCAATGTGTTCGGCCTCGCGGGTTCACTGCCTCGAGTTCCCTGACCGGGCAGGAGCGTTGGAAACGCGACCAGCAACGCCAACGCGCCCGTTCTTGCAGTGACCATGCGCTGACTCCTTCAGGCTATTTCCGAGGATGAGACAATACCCTGATCAGGTCGTGATGGCGAGGCGTGAGCGATGCGAGCGGGCGCCAGCCCGGCGCTTGGAGGCCGCGCCCGGAGGATCACCTCGACTCAGCTGCTGGCCAGGAGCGGGGCGCTGGTCGACGCGAGCGCCGCGCTCACGGCGCCAACCAGCGCCGCCGACGAAAACGGCTTGGCAACGATCGCGTGGACCTGGACCGCGAGGGGACCCGCATCGTCTGACTCCGCGGCGAACCCGGTCATGCACACGATCGGAACGCCCGGCCGGATGCGGCGGCAGGCCTCCATCACGTCACGACCTGAGACCTGGCGCATCATGTAGTCGGTCACCAGCACGTCGATGCGCGCCGTACCCCGCACGACCTCGATGGCCGCCGCGCCTGACGAGGCCTCCATCACCTCGAACCCGGCACGCCGCAGCATCCGGCTGCTGGCGCGCAGTACCGCGGGCTCGTCGTCGACCAACAGCACAAAGCCAGTCCCCGTCGGGGCAACGCGCACTGCGACAACGGGCGTGGGATTTCGCGTGCGCGCTTCCGCCAGGGGGAGACTGATGCGAAAGGTCGTGCCGTGACCCGCCGCGCTCTGCACATCGATCGTTCCCTCCGCGCGCGTCACGATGGTCTCGACCATCGCGAGGCCGAGTCCCGTACCCTGACCCGGACTCTTGGTCGTGAAGAAGGGCTCGAAGATGCGGCTGCGGAGCTCATCGGGAATACCCGTTCCCGTGTCGGAGACTTCGAGAACAACCCGACCGCTTCCCGGCTGCCCAGCATCGCTCGTCACGCGCGTGGAGACGCGCAACGTCCCCCCGTGGGGCATCGCGTCGCGCGCGTTCGCGACCAGGTTGACGAGCACCTGCTCGAGCTGGGCGCGATCGAACACGACCATGCCGCCACGCGGTCCGGCATCCACCTGCAGGTCAATGCCGTCAGGCAGGAGCTTGAGGAACGTGGGCATGAGGTCGCCCAGCACGGCGGCCGGCTCGAGCAGCACCGGTTGGATCACGTGACGGCCACTAAAGCCCAGCAGCTGTCGGGTGATGCCCGCGCCGCGTTCGGCGGCGCTTCGGATGGCGTCTGCCTCCTCCGTTGGAGCGCCCGACTGTGCCGCCTCCAGCGCGAGAAGCTCAGCGTGTCCCTGGATGCTGGCCAGGGAGTTGTTGTAGGCATGCGCGATGCGCCCGGCGAGGTCATGGAGCGCCGCGAGCTTGTGGGCTTGCCGCAGCCGGGCCTCGAGTGCGACCTCGTCGGAGATGTCCCGCCCGTTGATGACGTAGCCCCGCACGTGCGGATCGTCACGAAGGTCCTGCACCCGCAGCTCCACGTCGCGCCACGCGCCGTGCTCCGCACGCATCCGACACTGATGCGCGATCTCGGCGGAGCCGTGGACCCGGTCGAGCCAGCCTTCGAGCGCGTCGGCGTCCGACGGGTGCACGAGCTGCGTGAACGTGGAGCCCGTGGTCGCGAGTCCCGCGCGGATGACCGACGGACTCGCGTACGCCACGACGAGGCGCTTGTCGACGACCATCACGAAGTCGGTCGCCTGGGTCAGCAACGACCGGTAGCGAGCGGTCTGGGCGAGGGTTGCCTGCGCGAGTCGCCGGTTCTCCCGGAGCTCGACGCCCTGTCGCGCCAGCAGCAGACCCGTCATCACCGTGGCAACGACGCCGATGGCTACCGCGTCGACCGATGCCCCGCCGAACACGGTGACGACGAGCACGGTGTACGCCCCGGCGACAAAAATCGACGGCGCGATCCCGCCCCGATACGATTCCCGTTCGTCGCCTTCCGTGACGCCGTCGTCTCTCCGGTGCAGGGCATATCGCGCAGCCGCCCACCGGATGGCCCACGCCGCGAACCACATGGCGTCGAGCCAGTGACCCGGGGTGTACGTCGCCTCCCACTTCAACCACACGAAATCGCTGAGGATGTACATCACGTGCGCGCCGAGCAGCAGCGAGACCGCACCGCGCGTGGCGGAATCCCGCGCGCGCAGGTACGCGATCGCGGCCGCGAGTACGGCGAGCCAGACGAGCG
>JACMLI010000274.1 GCA_014379705.1 Gemmatimonadaceae bacterium | reverse complement strand
GCGATTGCACTCGGTGCCCCGGCGATCCCGCAATGGAAGAGCTACGAGTTGCTGCTCGCCTGCGCCGCGAAGCGACCGAAGGCCACGCTCGATTCCCTGGCGTCCCTGATCCGGGTGAATGAACCCGAGACGAACTATTTCGCCGCCTCGCACCTCGCGTGGTGCGGACGCACGACCGAGGCGCTCAACCTGCTCGATCGAGCGATTCGCGGCGGCTATTGCTCGTGGCCAGTGATCGACACGGATCCGTACCTTGCGAGCATTCGCTCGCGTCCCGAGTTCGCGGCGCTCCGCACCAGGGCTGCCGCATGCCAGAAGGCGTTCCTCGCGGCCACCGGTCCCGGCACGGCCTGACCCATCCCATTTCCATGGTCCTCATGCGTCCCTTCGTCGCCGTCGCGCTCCTCCTGGGCTCCCTTCCCCTCATGGCGCAGGCACGCCCCGAGGCCGATCCACTGAGCCGCGAGATCGAGACGCGCATGGCCGCGGTGATGCCGAGGGTGGTCGCCTGGCGCCGTGACATCCACCAGCACCCCGAGCTGTCGGGAATGGAGGTGCGCACGGCCGCCCTGGTCGAGAAGCACCTGCGCGCGTTAGGCCTGGAGGTGCAGGCACAGGTGGGCAAGACCGGCGTGGTCGCGGTGCTCAAGGGAGGCAGGCCCGGCCCCGTGGTCGCGCTGCGGGCCGACATGGACGCGCTCCCCGTCACGGAACAGGTCGACCTGCCCTTCAAGAGCACGGTGCGCACCCAATACAACGGGATGGACGTCGGCGTGATGCACGCCTGCGGCCACGACAACCACGTGGCGATCCTGATGGGCGTGGCCGAGGTGCTGGCGGGCATGAAGGCACGCATCCCGGGGACCGTGAAGTTCATCTTCCAGCCGGCCGAGGAGGGACTGGGCGGGGCGAAAGCGATGGTGGCCGACGGGGTGCTCACCAATCCGCGCCCCTCGGCGATCTTCGGCCTGCACGTCTTCCCCGGACCGTTAGGGTCGCTCAGCACGCGGGCGGGCGGGTTCATGGCCGCGGCCGATGGCCTGGAGATCAAGGTCAAGGGGCGCCAGACGCACGGCTCGCAGCCGTGGTCGGGCGTCGACCCGATCGTCGTCAGTTCGCAGGTCATCCTCGGGCTGCAGACCATCGCGAGCCGCCAGATCGACGTGACGTCGGCGCCGGCGGTGATCACGATCGGCAGCATCCAGGGAGGCAACCGCGGCAACATCATTCCCGACAGCGTGATGATGGTGGGAACGATCCGCACATTCGACCCCGAGATGCGCGCGCTGATCCACGAGCGCGTGAAGCGCACCGCCGAGGACATCGCGCGGTCGGGAGGAGCAACGGCGACGGTGACGATCTCCACGGGTGGCCTCATCACGCGCAACGACGCGGCCCTGCTCGACAAGATGACGCCGACGCTGCAGCGCACGGCCGGCGAGGGCGGCTTCCGCATCGTGAACCCGATCACCGGCTCGGAGGACTTTCCCGAGTACACGCGGGACATCCCGGGCCTGTTCTACCTGCTCGGCGGCTCGCCGAAGGGGTCGGACCCCAGGACGCAGCCCGCGAACCACTCTCCTCTTTTCTTTGTCGACGAGGCCGCCCTGCCGACCGGCGTGCGCGCGATGGCGAACCTCGCGATCGACTACCTCAGGAGCGGCGGCCTTCCCGTGCCCTGAGACGTCGTCGCTCCGGCGAATCATCCCCGGCAGGCTATGAGCCGGGGGCCGGTGCCCCGTGTCGTCGCCTAACGAGCGAAGCGACGCTCCACCTCGGCGATGGGATCGGCGACCTTCGACCAGTCGATGCGAACTTCCGGCGTGATTCCGCGGCCGCGCATGCCCCGTTTCGGGAGGTCGGCATGTGCGGTGATGGTCGGGTACCCGAGCGCCCAGCGCGTGTAGCCCGTGCCGAGTCCGACAACCTGCACGCTCTGGTAGTCGAGCGCGCCCTCCGTCGGTTCGCCAACGACGGTGGCGCGCGTACTCCGCAAAGCTCGCAGGACAAGCACCTCGGCCGCACTCACGGTGCCGCGATCGACCATCACGACCACGCGCCAGTTGCCGGCGCGCGAGGAGTCCGGCGCCGAGGGCGACGGCGTCTCCTCCAGGGGCACGAGCTGTCCCGGGTTCGCCTCGAGGCGCGCCACCAGGCTCCGCACGAAGGCACTCGTGTCTGTCCCGGTGAAGCGCTTCGCGTACGCCACCTGGTGCGGCGATGACAACATCACTGCTGCGCCGGAGTCGAATGGCGTCGCACGCGACGTGGCGCTGGCGACCCAGGGATGCAGGGCGCGCGAGGTCATCGCGCCGCCTCCCTCGTTGCCGCGCAGGTCGATGATCAACAGCGGTCGTGCCGCCATGTCCGCCGCGTGCGCAGCCACCAGGTGGTCGAGGCGCCGGGTGTGCGCGCCATCGTGCGAGGGCATCGAGACGACGACGGAGCGTTCGCGAACCGACACGCGCGGCCGGTGCACATCGATGGTGTCGACGAGACCGGTATCGGCCGGCGACAGGGGAAACGCACGGCCCCAGATGCCCGGCGAAAGGCGCAGCATGGTGCGCTTGTGAATCCGGGCGGTCAGGGTCATCTCGGCGAACGCGCGCGTGAAGAGGCGCGCGGCGTATTCATCGGCGCGCACACGGCGGAACTCGGCACGCACCGCGCCGATGGGCCACGACGCGGAGTCGCCCTGCAGGACGACCGCGACGAAAGTGCCCGCCTCTCGATCCGGGTCGCGCACGACCGCGACGCGCAGCGCGCCATCATACCAGATGCCCTCGAGGGGATCGCGACTGGCCGCTCGCCTCGCGAGGTCCGCACGAACGTCCGCCTCGCTGACGCGCACATGGCGAAGTGACGCGATGCGTTGCGCCCGCTCCGTGGAGTCGACGGACTGGGACTGCAGCACGAAGACGTGTGGATCCTCGTACCATGCCGTGTACGACGCGAGCACCGGGTAACACGCGTTCAGCGAGGTCGTATCGGCGCGCCGACCGACACGCTGCACCATCACGTCATACGCATCGCGTCGCGCCCCCCGGACCTCGAGCAGGAACCCCGCGTAGTTGCGGCGCAGGCGCGCGTCGAGGGAGTCGAGCGTTTGCCGGCACGTGGGCAGGGGAGCAGGCGCCTGGGCCTGCGCCGAGACATCGGTATCGGGCGCGACGGCACACAGGGCAAGTCCGAGGACACACGCACGGCGTCGATGCACTGCGTACGATGGAAGTGGTGTGGATGAACTCACGAGGGAGCGGTCGAGGCGCCCGACTTCGACACGTCCGTTTTGCGAACCGTTGCGCGCCAGAGGGTGCTTCGCCTCACCGCGAGCGCTATTCGGGCCAGGTCCACCCTCGAAGCTCGTAGTACTTCCGGCGTGGGGTCGCATGGAGCGGGTGAATGCCGTTCGTCCGGCACCACCAGAAGTGGAAAGACAGACCCATGAGCCCGAGGACGACGGGAATCGCGATCGCCGCGTGGCCGATCCAGTGCGTGGCGCCGAGCGTGGCCGCGGTGACCGTCGACCACTTGAAGATCTTGCGCCATGCCTCCGTCTCTCCCTCGAACACCGCGAAGGTGCCGGTCCCGAGGATGATGATTCCCAGCAGGACGGCGAGTTCCAACCCATATCGCTCCACGAAAACCTCCCGGGGCGCGGGGGCGCCCGCTTGACTTAGACGACAGGAACTGACAATTTCGTACATCCTAAATTATATGTCAGCCTTGCCTTTCTGCCAGCGCCTGCTCACTGCGGGCCGTCTCAGCCTCGCTTCCATAGGGCTGCTGCTGTGCGCATCCGCGTGCAGCGACCTCCTTACCGCGGTACCCAGCGACGAGGACCTGTTCGACGCGCCCGTCGCCGGGCTCTCGCCCGCGGAGCTCACGGCCTTCCTTCGCGGTGATGAAGAGTTCGGCCGGCGATTCTCACCGCTGACCGGCCTCGGCCCGATGTTCAACGACGTCTCCTGTGCATCGTGCCATTCAGGAGACGGGCGCGGCCGACTCGACAACGCCCTCACGCGCATCGGCACTCCCGCCAACGACTTCCTGCGCCATCTCGGTGGCCCGCAGATCCAGACGCGCGCGGTCCACGGCGCCCTGGCTGAGGCCATGCCCAGCGGGGTCCCGATGTCGGTCCGACTGCCGCCGCCGGTCTTTGGTGCGGGCCTGATCGAGGCCATTCCGGTAGCCGCCATCCTGGCGCTCGCCGACTCCGCCGACGCGAATGGGGACGGGATCTCCGGTCGGGCCAACTGGGTGCGACCGGCGCCGTTCGTCGGTGCGGGCGAGCCGGGCGGTGGGCCGGGCCTGCAGCTGGGGCGCTTCGGGCGCAAGGCATCGGTCTCGACCATCCTGCAGCAGACCGTTGGGGCGTACCTCGAG
>JACMLI010000273.1 GCA_014379705.1 Gemmatimonadaceae bacterium | reverse complement strand
TGCACGCGGAGCATCTCTCCCGCCGTGCGCACCGCCAACCGGATCGTGCCGCGCACATCCACGGACCGCCCGCGGCGTCCGGCCTTCCAGCGGCGACTGCGGCGGAGCGCGAGCCGCCGCGCGATGCGGCGCGCGAGACGACGGAAGGTCTCGAGGTCGGTGCTGCCGTACGACGCGAAGTCACGCATCGTGAGACGCTCCTCGTCCGACGGTGCGAGGAGCGGCACTCCTTCCCCTTCGTCGTCGATCTCGTCCGGCTTCATCCAGTTCTGCAGCGTGACTGGCGCCAGGCGACGCGACCGCGGCGGCGGCGGCTCCGGCTCGCCCAGGTGATTCAAGTCCGGCATGGGAGCCGGCAATCCCCCGCTTGGTTCCCAGCCCGACTCGAACACCTCATCGAAGAGGACCAGGTCCTCTGGTCGTGTGACGAGGACGACGCGCAACGTCTCCCGCACCTCCTCACGATCGAGGAGGTCGATCACCGTCAGTGCCCGCACGGCCTCCACGGAACTGTCCGTGGAGGTGCGCACGCCCCGCTGTCGCAATCGACGCACGAGGGCAACGATGGCGCCGACGAGGTCCGCAGGCACCGATCCCACGGCGTTCACCCCGCGATGCTCAGCATCGCCGGCAGTCGCCCGGCTGCGAGTTCACCGCCAAGCCGCTGGAAGTCGCGCTCGTCCTTGAGGAAGCACCCCATCGTCGATCGAATGAGGTCCTCGTCGAGGTGCGCGGCGTGGAGCGTCACGAGCGCCAACCCCCAGTCGATCGACTCGGCGACTCCCGGCGTCTTCTCGAGACGCAGCTTGCGCAGGGACTGCAGGAACGTCGTGAGTTCGCGCGACAGGCGCTCGCTGATCCCGGGCACGCGGGCGCGCACGATCTGCAACTCCTTCTCAAACGCCGGATAGCCGATCCAGAGGTAGAGGCAACGCCGGCGCAGCGCCTCCGAGAGGTCCCGGGACCGATTGGACGTGAGCACGACCACCGGGCGCTCCTTCGCCGAGATCGTTCCGAGTTCCGGGATTGTCACCTGGAAGTCGGAGAGCACTTCGAGCAGGAAGGCCTCGAACTCCTCGTCCGCGCGATCGACTTCATCGATGAGCAGCACGGGGGCTCGACCGGGATGCGTGATCGCCGCGAGCAGCGGACGCTTGAGCAGGAACGCCTCGCTGAAGAGCGTCCGTTCGCGCTCGGCCAGTGGCGCAGGGTTGTGCTCGTCGAGCTTGAGGTGGAGGAGCTGCCGAGGGTAGTTCCACTCGTACAGCGATGTCGCCGCATCCAGGCCCTCGTAGCACTGCAGCCTGATGAGGTCCGCGTCCAGCACTTTCGCGAGCACCTTGGCGATCTCGGTCTTCCCGACGCCGGGATGCCCCTCGACCAGCAGGGGTTTGCGAAGCGCCGTGGCCAGGTAAACGGCCGTCGCCACCTCGCGATCGGTGACGTAGGACTCGGCCTCCATGACCCGCTGGATCTCGCGGATTTTCTCGTTCACTAACGCCGTCTCCCTGAAATAGGCAAAGGCTGAAAGACACGGGGCTCCGGCCTGCGCCGGAGCGACGAACTCTGACGAGCGACGAGCCTTGTTGCCGTCGCACCTGCGAAAGCAGCGTGGCCAGCGTCGTCCCTCTTCCTCGTGGCGGCGTGTTGTAACGAGTCCGTCACGTCTTGGTCGACCACTTTGTAACGCGTTGATGTGTAACAGATTATCCCGGCGTTTGTAACGGCGAACCAGCTGCCCCCCGCACCGTGCATGTTGCACCCGCGGGCAATCCTCCGGGAGTTCCTCCATGAACCGTCGTCGCACCGCTGTCCTGGTTGGGGCCCTCGCCCTCATGCTGGCCCCCACCCTCGGCTCAGCGCAATCGCCTTCGACGCCCCGGGATTCTGCGCGCGGGCCTGCGCCGGCTGCCCAGGCTGCACCGCGTCAATGGTACGACCGGCTCTCGATCCGGGGCTACGCCCAGTTCCGGTACAACAGGTTGCTCGAGACCAACAAGGACCTGAACTGCTCTCAATGTGACCGATCGATCGGGGCGAACGGGGGCTTCTTCATGCGGCGGGGGCGGCTGATCATCTCCGGTGACGTGTCGAATCGGGTATCGGTGTACATCCAGCCCGACTACGCGTCGGATGCCGCCGGGCTGGCGCACTACCTGCAACTTCGCGACGCCTACTTCGACGTGCACCTCGATGCGAAAAAGGAGCATCGTCTCCGTCTCGGCCAGAGCAAGGTGCCGTTCGGGTTCGAGAACCTGCAATCGAGCTCGAATCGCCTCCCCCTCGATCGAAACGACGCATTGAACAGCGCCGTTCCCAACGAGCGCGACATCGGCGTCTTCTATTACTGGGCGACCACGGCGGCACGTCGGGCCTTTCGCACGCTCACGGACAGTGGCCTCAAGGGCACCGGTGATTACGGCGTCTTCGGTTTCGGATTCATGAACGGGCAAACGGCCAACCGCCCCGAGGCGAACAACTCCGCGCACACGGTTGCGCGACTGTCCTATCCGTTCCGCCTTCCCAACGGCCAGTTCGTCGAGCTCGGCGTCTCGGGATACAAGGGCCGTTTCGTGCTTCCGACGCGCACGACCGGGGTTCGCGCGGCGCCAGAGTACAACGACGAACGCATGGCGCTGTCCTTCATGTGGTATGCGCAACCCCTCGGGCTCGAGGCCGAGTGGAACTGGGGCGAGGGGCCGGAATACGTGCTGTCATCGCGCAGCACGGAGTCGCGCCACCTGCACGGCGGCTTTGTGCAGGCGATGTACCGCTGGCGGACGCATGGGCAGGTCGTGCAACCTTTTGCGCGTGCGCAGTACTACACGGGCGGAAAGAAGGCCGAACAGGACGCGCGGCACTACGAGGTGCATGAATACGAGGCAGGCCTCGAGTGGCTCCCCACCTCGGCGTTCGAGCTGACCGCCATGTACACGCGCTCGGACCGGGTGATTGCGGATGGGCTGTTGACCGCGCCGAACCACCAGCGGGGAGGCTTCCTCCGCCTGCAGGCCCAGGTCAACTACTGAGGGCTCGTCAGTAGACGTGCAGTTTCTCCAGCAGCGTAAACGTGTCGCCCACGCACTCCAGCAGGTCCTTGTTGTGCTTGATCATCCGGGTGCGCGTGTACACCCGGATCCACTGCTTGTAGACGAACTGCTCGTAGCGCGCGAGCATCTCCGTGTGCGGCAGGTCGTGCTGCGCCAGGAGACCCGCCAGGAACATCGCGCACTCGAAGCCGAGCGAGATCGACTGGAAGTAGGGTGACCCCATGGCAGAGTCGCCAACGAGGAACACCGGTGAGCGAACGAATGGGTGCTCGCCGCCGGCTCGCCGCACCTGGAGGCTGGTCGCATTGCGGGCCCGATACAGGTCCAGCGGGATGCGCACCATCTCCAGGTCGCCGACGATCTCGCCATTGGTCTCCGTCTTGACCTTCGCGATGAAGCGGTCCATCGACTGGGCGACCTGCGGGAAGTGGCTGCGCAGCCATTCACCGTCGAACCGTGAGGGCATGCGCTCGTAGTCCTCGGCGCGGATGTTGACGATGCCCGTCACGTGGGTCATGCGGCCGTCGTGGTACGTCCGGTTGACCGCGGGGATGAACTTGTAGAACGGGTTGTCGATGTTCTTGTAGTACTTGCAATACTCGTTGCAGTCGTAGGCCTGGTCGTACAGGAAGGTGACGACGAGGGCGTATTCGAGCCGAAGCTTGAACGTGTTCGAATCGCCCTCGGTCACCCCGACTCCGGGCACCAGCGGATCGCGAAGCAGCGACTTGGTGCCGGTGCAGTCGATCAGGACGTCTCCTGGTTGCACCATTGTCATCGCGTCCTGCGCGGTGACAACCGCCGTGGTGCGCTGCACCGGGTGCGTCTCGCGCGCATCAATCAGGTCGCTGAGGGAGCGCTCGATGTCGTTGAGCGGGCAGAACCCCCGGGTCCATCCGCGCAGCAGTCCCATCAGGTCCGGTGGAATGGACTGCCGAAATGCGAGGCCCTCCGAGATCTCGGAGGGCTCGAAGATGGCCGCGATGCTCTCTCCATCGATGTAGTCGGTGCAGTAGCTCTCGATCGAGTCGGCCACGAGGTACGGCGCGAGCTGGACCATGCGGGTCCGGCTGTAGTCGCGCCGCTTTTCATAGAGGTGGACGGAGAACCGATCGTTCGACTGGAGCAGTGCGGCCACCACCAACCCCACGGGGCCCGCGCCGAGGACGTGCACTCGGACCGCGGGCGGCAGCGTCTCGGAATGTCGCTCCGGCGGTGGAGGCATTCTCGAGTTGGTCAGCCTCCCGCGCGCGCCATCGCACGCGCGAGGGCACGACGCGTGAACACCGTGGCGAGGTTCGCCTTGTAGGCGGCGCTCCCTCCGGCATCGTCGTGGAACGACATACCCTCCGATGCCTTCGCAGCGGCCGCATCCACCGTCGCGCCTGACGTGAGCGACGACTCCACGGCCGTGAGCCTGACGGCCTTGGGACCAAGACCGGTCATCGCCACTCGCGCTGCCGTGACCTTGCCCCCCGCCACAGTGACGACCGCGGCGATGCCCACCAGCGCATAGCCGGACGCGGGGTCGGCGTGCTTCTCGTACGCGCCTCCCATTCCTGCCGACTGCACGGGGATCGAGACGGCGGTGAGCATCTCGTTGGGCTTCATCGCCGTCTGGAACACGTCGATAAAGAAGTCGTCGGCGGCCACCGTGCGCTGACCGGACGCGCTTGTGAGGGTGACCGCGGCGCCTACGGCAAGCATGACAGCCGGCAGGTCCGCGCCCGGGTCGGCATGCGCGAGCGATCCACCGATCGTCCCCATGTTGCGCACAGCCGGGTCGCCGATGTGCGACGCGGCCTCGGACAACACGGGTACCTTGGCCTTCACGATCGGCGACGAGACCACGTCGGCATGTCGCGTGGTGGCGCCGATGGTGATCGTGCTGCCACCGTCGGTGATGCCGGCGAGGCCGCTGATGCGCGAGACATCAATCAGGTGCCCCGGCGCCGCAAATCGGAGCTTGAGG
>JACMLI010000272.1 GCA_014379705.1 Gemmatimonadaceae bacterium | reverse complement strand
TGACGCTCGAAGCCGGGGAGGTCCTGTTCATCCCGGCCCGGGCGGTTCACTCGGCGAGGAACGTCGGCCGTGGCAGAGGGGCCGAACTGGCCACATATCTCGTCGAAAAGGGGGAACCGCTACTCGAGATCGTGAAATGAGGCTGCTCACTCTTGTCCCGGACGTCCTCAGGGGAACGGGCCGCACCGCCGTATTCCCCTTCCCTTTGTGGATGGGTTGCCGCAGAGTCCTTGCCTTCGTGCTGGACGGGACCACCCTCCGGGCCCGGCCGCCGATGCGTTCCCTCATTCGAGGAAGGACTCCATCATGTTCCCTTGCTCCAACCGACGCGCCATCATCCTGGGTCTCACCGCCGCCTGGCTCCTGGCCGGGACGCTCGACTCCGGGGCCACGACCATCGTCCTGCGCAGCGGCAACATCGCGCCCCCGGCACAGGATCCGACGATCACGTTCCTGGTCGAGCCGAACAATTCGTGCACGACGCCGTTCCCGGCACCCTTCACCCCCGCGGACTTCGCGGCCGCCGACGCCGGACCCCCGGCGTGGTCGGTCACGCCGATCAGCGAGTGGACTCCATCGCTGCAGTGCGACCCGGCCGCGAACTGGATCTCCATCGACCAGAATCGGAGCCAGCGCTCGGCGCTCTACTCGATTCCGTTCACGGTGAACCTGGACGGGGCGGACCCGTGCTGCATCCAGTACGCGCAGATCTACTTCTGCTGGATGGCCGACGACCTCCTGGGCGACTCGGGCAGCTTCCCCGGGCCGAACCCGCTCGGCGTCTACCTGAACGGCGTCGGGCTGCCGATCGCGGGCGGCGGCTACACGACGGAGCAGGGAATCATCGTCGACATCACGACGCTGATCCGCTGCGGGGAGAACCGCCTGTACGTCTATGATCGCGATGCCGGATGCGGCGTCGCGGGCGCGATCTTCAGCGCGACGATCGACTTCACGGAGTGCGTCACGCCCACCAAGCAGACGACGTGGGGCCGCGTCCGCGCCACCTATCACCGGTAGTCACCCGCCGAACGGATCTTCCTGCACGGACGGACAGCTCGAGCGGGCGCCCGCGTTTTCTTGCGCGGGTGCCCCCGCTTGACGAAGTACTAAGCGCGTAGTACTATGACTGCCGTACCTGTCCGGAGACCACCTCATGGCTGCCCCCTTCCCCAATCCGACCGTCGGCGAGCTCGCGATCCTGCGCGTGATGTGGTCGCGCCAGGAGCCGATGACGGTGCGCCAGGTCCACTCGGAGCTGTCGCGTGGCAAGGACACGGCGTACACCACCGTGCTGAAAATGCTCACCATCATGGCCGGGAAGGGACTGGTTCGGCGCGACGCCTCCGAGCGCAGTCATACCTATCGCGTGGCACATGCCGAGCCGGTGGTGCAGGCGTCGCTGTTGAAGGATCTCGTGCGCCGCGCGTTCTCCGGCTCGGCCCTGACACTGGTGCAGCGTGCGATCGACGATGAGATCACGAGCGCCGACGACCTCCAGACGATCGCCCGGCTCATTGCGCAGGCCAAGGCGAACCGGAAGAAGGGTTGATGGACGCGTTCGGCTTCGTCCGGGACGGTCTGGTGCCCGCGTTGGCCCTGGCGCTTTCGCATTCGCTCTGGCAGGGCGCCTTGCTTGCCGTTGCTGCCGCACTGGCGCTCCAGGCGATGGCGAGGGCAAGCGCGGCGTGGCGCCACCGTGTGGCGATGGCGTTCCTGGTGGCGATGGTGCTGGCCCCGGCGTTTCAATTCCTGCGCTTCTGGCAGTCCGACGCGCAGTTCGACGATGGCCCGCTGCCGGCGATGGGCGACCTCTTCCTGCTGGGCTTCTCGCCGGTGGCCGTGGCCGTGGTGATCACCTGGCTCTCGGGCATGAGCGTGATGCTGGTGCGCCATGTCGGCGGCCTGCGCGCCCTCGCGGCGATGGAGCGCGGTCCTCATCAGATGCTTCCGCCGGCCTGGCGCCAGCGCGTGGACGAACTGCGCGCCTCGCTCGGCATCACCCGGCCTGTCGCCGTTCTGCTCTCCGACGACGTTCTCACGCCGTGCGCTGCACGCTTGCTGCGGCCCGTGATCTGGCTGCCGCTGCCGTTGCCGACGAGGGCCCCGCGCGAGCAGCTCGAGGCATTGCTGGCCCACGAGCTCGCGCACATCGCGCGCCACGACTGGCTGTGGAACGGCGGGCAACGCGTCATCGAGTCCCTGTTGTTCTTTCACCCGGCGGTGTGGTGGCTGGGTCGCCGCATCCGACAGGAGCGGGAGCACGCCTGCGATGATCTCGCGGTGGCGGCGTGCGGGGACGCGGTCGCGCTCGCCGAGGCATTGGCGGCGCTGGAGCGCGAACGGCACTCCCCGCCAGCTCTTGTTCTTGCCGCACACGAAGGCTCGCTCCTGCAACGCATCACCCGCCTGCTTTCCGGCACGGCCTCGCGCGGACGGTGGGGCGCGCCGGCCGTCCTCGGAGTCGCAGCCGTCACCGGGGTGTTCCTGGTCGCGCTGATCGGCGTGGGCGGCGGCCGCCTGCCCGATCTGCGGATCGAATCCTCGACCAACGGTGCTCTCGGCCCCGGGGACTATCGCGAGATCATCGCCAACGGCCACGACAAGCTGCGCTTCTATCGAGCGAGTGTCGACGCGCAGGGCCGGCTGACCGAGGTCTACCAGCAAGATCGCCGGGCCCACCCGATCGATGCCGAGGTTCGCACCTGGCTCGCCGAAGTCACGCGCCCCACCGTTCCGTGACGGCGCTTTTCCTTTGCTGCGCACTACTAAGCGTTTAGTAGGCCACCCACACTCGGGAGATGCGACATGAAGCGACACGCTCCGGGAGTCCGCGCCCTGGCCGCGACTCTGCTGGCTTTCATCACGCTGTCGTCGGCGGGCGCGACCCGTGGGGCCACCCTTCCGGAGAGGCTCGACGCCATCGCCGCCGATGCCTTCGCGAAGGACGGGCCCGGCGGCTCCGTCATCGTCGTGCAGGACGGAAAGACGCTGCTGCGGAAGGGTTACGGCATGGCCGACCTCGAGCTCGGCGTACGGGTGACGCCTGAGATGGTCTTCCGCATCGGATCGATGGGCAAGCAGTTCACCGCCGTCGCGATCCTCCAGCTCGTGAAGGAAGGAAAGGTGAAGTTCGACGATCCGCTGTCGAAGTTCGTTCCCGACTTTCCGGGGGCTGAGGCGATCACGGTCGAGCAGTTGCTCACGCACACGTCGGGAATCAGGAGCTACAACGACGTGCCGAGCGCGCTGATCGGTGTCTGTGAAGACAAGACGCCGATGCAACTGGTCGAAGGCATTCGGAACGAGAAGCCCGCCTTCGCGCCCGGCGAGAGTTGGATGTACAGCAACAGCGGCTACCTCTTCCTCGGCATCATCATCGAGAAGGCGAGCGGAATGAAGTACGCCGACTACATGCAGGCGAAGCTCTTCACCCCCCTCGGCCTGAAGAACACCTTCGTTGAAGACGAGGCCCACATCGTGGCGGGGCGGGTGAAGGGCTACGCGATCGGCCCCGGCAATGTGCTTCACAACGCCGGCTACATGAACATGACGCTGCCGTACGCCGCGGGTTCGATCGAGACGAACGTCGACGATCTCGCGAGGTGGAACGAGCTCCTCGTCGCGGGCAAGGTGATCGACAAGGCGCTCGTCGATCGCGCGTGGACCGAGTCCAGGACGAAGGACGGCAAGCGGACTGGCTACGGGTACGGCTGGTATGTGAGCGATGAAGACGGAGTGCACTTCGTCGTGCATGGCGGCGCAATCACCGGCTTCAGGAGCAGCGGCGTGCTCGTTCCCGAGAAGAAGCTCTTCGTCGTGATTCTGCACAACGCACTCAGCTCGGGGAACGACCTGAAGTACACCACGACGCGACTCGCACTGGAGGCGCTCGGGCAGAGCTGGAGCGCGACGCCCGTGGCGATGACGGACGACGCAAAGAACCGGTTCACCGGCATCTACGATTTCGATGGCATGACGCGAACGGTGTGGTTCGAGGAAGGAAAGCTCACCGCTCAACAAGCGGGCGAGCCGCCGTTCACGCTCCTTCCCGTCGCGAAGGACGAGTTCGTCTACGACCGGGCGTTCTCCCGCCTCAAGTTCCGGATGGCACCGTCGGGCGCGATCGAGTCGCTGGACTTCATCTCACGCGGGCAGCCCACGCAGACGGGGAAGCGCGTTGCGAATGC
>JACMLI010000271.1 GCA_014379705.1 Gemmatimonadaceae bacterium | reverse complement strand
CGACCACCAGCGTGACGTCATCGCGCACCTGCACCTCGTCGAGCCAGACGACGGTCGTGAAGATGCCCGGCATGATCGCCGGAATCCGGATGAGGCCCCCGAGGAGCGCGCCGCGTGAATCGGCGTACTCGCGATGCTCGGCGCTCGCGAGGCGCGTGCGTCCCCCCGCGCGCCGTTCGAGGGCGAGGGCGAGCACCTGCGAGTCGTCGTCGTCGTAGCGCGACAGGCCGAGGTGGTCGAGCGCACCGCCAGCCACCGTCAGGCTCCCCCCGCTCGGAAGGGCCGCCCGGCGCGGACTTGTTGTGAGCTCCAGAATGCCGGAGACGCTCACCACGCCTAACGCCGCGAGCCCCAGCCCCGCGGGCAACCGCGTCGCGCGCACGACCCGCACCACCCCGGACAGGGCCAGCCGTCCATGCCAGCACGCGACGATCGCGACGCCGAGCGCAAGGAAGGAGAGGACGCGAACCGACGCTCCCGGCGCTTCCGCCGATGGTGAGGTGAGGGCGAGCCCCGCCGTCGCCAGGGTAGAAGCAAGCGCGGCTTCGACATTGGCCTGGCTCCCCGCGCGATCGAGTGCCACCAGGAGCACCGACACGAGCGCCACCGCCACGGCAATGCCCAGGGCCCCGCCAAGCGCGGTGAGCGGAGAGGCGTCGCGGGAAAGCCCGGCAGCGAGGCTCGCCCACGTGCGCGTGAGCGCAGCCGCGCCCACGCAGAGCAACGCGACGCGGCGCGCAACCGCGTCGATCGAACCCCGTGGCTGGCCGCGCCAGCCGTCGATCGCCGCACCGAGCGCAGTGGCGCTTGCCACGATCGCCCCGATCAACGCAATGACGTAGGCCAGGGAGAGGCGCTGTCGAAAGAAGATCAGCGCATCCTGCCCGTCCAACGGAGTCCAGGGGAGGACGGCAAGCGGACGCCCAGCGAGCGGCGCCGCGAGGAGAACGACCATCGTCACGGCGGAAGCGCCGGCAATCCCCGGCGCATCGGCCCGGCGCGCGAACCAGGCGCCCACGATGCCGATCACGCTGGCAGTCACCAGGCCCGTGCCGGCGGGATCGGAGAACGCGCCGAGCAACGCGGTGGCCAGCCCCACGCCATGGGTCGAGTGGCGGGCGACGAAATCGATCGTGAGGTCGTGGCGTCGAAGCGCGTCCAGGAGGATGCCACTCGCGAGGGCACTGAACGCCGCCGCCATGGTGAGGGCCCGCCCGGCCACCCAGGCACGAGGCTCACCGCCACGCGCGGTGAGGGCGGCCACCGCCGACGCGAATGCGAAAGCCGTACCGATCCAGAGCGCGAGTGTGCCCGCGCTTACCGGGGCCATGGGACCCCGCGCTGCCTTGCGGCTACTCGATCGATGGTTTGGTGGCCTCGGAGCGCACCTGCTCCATCACGCGATCGAGCGTCTGCTCGGCGCGCTCCCGCTCCTCGGCCGCCCACGGGCCGGCGTGACGCTGGATATCTCGCACCTGCTCAAGCATCTCATTGATCAGCATGCGCAAGAGCAGGTTTTTGCGTTCAGGGCGTGAATCATCCGCATCGGACATGGGCGACCTCGACACGTGGACAGCGGAGCGCGCCGCGCGCGCCGCGCTGGAATGATGACGCCGTGCGACCAGCCTGCGCCAGCACCTCGGGGCGGTGACGCGTCATCCGGTCCGGCCGTCGCGCGACCAGCCTAACGTTGCGCGCACCGCGCGACGCCATCCCTCCCGGCCGGCCGCGGCATCGGTCCCACCGGCTCCCGGCGTGAAGCGCGTGAAGTGGCGCGCGGCCAGGAACTCCTCCGGACTGGCCCACACGCCGTGGGCGATCCCGGCCAGCCCGGCCGCACCTAACGCCGTCGTCTCGAGCATCGAGGGCCG
The DNA here is from genome assembly GCA_014379705.1 of Gemmatimonadaceae bacterium. Classification (GTDB taxonomy): domain Bacteria; phylum Gemmatimonadota; class Gemmatimonadetes; order Gemmatimonadales; family Gemmatimonadaceae; genus RBC101. Next base: position 6,271 of record JACMLI010000271.1, on the reverse strand, counting down.
TTCCACCGGAATGCCGAGGACGTCTGCCTGGAACTGCATGAGCCAGTCGTTCGCCGTCGCGCCACCATCCACCCGCAAGCGCTCCACCGCGACGCGCCCGAAGGTGCGCGCCGAGTCGACGACATCTGCCGTGGAGTACGCCATCGACTCGAGGGCGGCGCGGACGAGATGTGCCCGCCCCGTGCCGCGCGTCAGTCCCACGATGGTCCCGCGAGCGTTCGGATCCCAGTGCGGGGCGGCAAGCCCGACGAGTGCAGGAACGAAGTACACCCCTTCATTGGATGGGAGCGAGCGCGCCATCGCCTCGCTCTCGCCGGCATTGGCGATGATCTGGAGGCCATCACGCAACCACTGAATCGCGGCACCCGCAATGAACACGGCGGCCTCCAGCGCGTATGCGGGATTGCCGCGCGCATCGCAGGCGATCGTGGTGAGCAGGCCGCCACCGCTGTTCGGGCGCGCCGCCCCCGCGTTGAACAGGAGGAAGGCCCCCGTGCCGTACGTGTTCTTCCCCTCCCCCTTCTCCCAGCACCCCTGCCCGTAGAGCGCGGACTGCTGGTCTCCGACCACGCCGCGAATCGGCAGCTCCACGCCGAAGTGATCCTTTGTGGTCGTGCCAAAATCACCGGCAGAGGGCCGCACGTCCGGAAGCATGGCGCGGGGGACGCCAAACAATCCGCAGAGTTCGTCGCTCCATGCGAGCCGGTCGATGTCGTAGAGCATCGTGCGAGAAGCGTTCGTCGGGTCGGTCGCGTGCACCTTGCCCCCGGTGAGCCGCCACACGAGGTACGCGTCGATCGTACCCGCGGCCACGTCGCCGGCCGTGGCACGCGCGGCGAGGCCGGGTGTCTCGCGGAGCATCCATTCGAGCTTTGTGCCCGAGAAGTACGGATCGATCACGAGCCCCGTGCGCCGCGAGATCTCCTCGGCGCGCGGCGCCAGTTCGAGGCAGCGCGCTGCCGTGCGGCGATCCTGCCACACGATCGCCCGTCGCACCGGCCTGCCCGTTGCACGGTCCCACACGACGATCGTCTCGCGCTGGTTGGTGATCCCGATGACGTCTGGCGTGACCTTCGACATGGCGATGGCCTCACGCGCCGCCTCGCACGTGCTATCGAAGATCTCCTCGGCGTCGTGCTCCACCCACCCCGGCTGCGGATAGTGCTGGGCGATCTCGCGATAGCCGCGCCCGACGACCTCACCGTCGGAACGGATCACGAGGCAGGTGCTGCCGGTGGTGCCCTGGTCGATGGCGAGGACGTGACGCATTTTGACGGGTGGACGGGGTGGACGGGTGGGCGGGATGGACGCTTGCCTAACGGGCGAAGTTGTAGGGAGCGCGGTGGATGCCGCGTTCCGTGATGATGGCGGTTACCAGCTCGGCTGGCGTCACGTCGAAGGCCGGGTTGTGCACGGAAGCACCGTCCGGGGCGGTGGGGGTGCCGAAGGGGCGCGTCACCTCGTGCGACGGGCGCTGCTCGATCACGATGCCGGCGCCGGTCGCCGTGGCCAGGTCGATCGTTGAGCTGGGAGCGGCAACGTAGAAGGGAATGCCGTGGTGCTTCGCGAGCACCGCGACGCCGTAGGTGCCGATCTTGTTCGCCACGTCGCCGTTGGCCGCGATGCGGTCTGCGCCCACGATGCACAGGTCGATCGAACCGTCACGCATCACGCTCGCGGCCATGTTGTCGGTCAGCACCGTTACCGGGATCCCGGCGCGCGCCAGTTCCCACGCCGTGAGGCGGCTGCCCTGGAGCAACGGTCGCGTCTCGTCGGCGAAGACGGCGATGCGTCGCCCGCGTTCGACGGCCACATACACCGGCGCGAGTGCCGCGCCGATGCCGCCGGTCGCCAGTGCACCCGCGTTGCAGTGCGTGAGCACACGCGAACCTTCCGCAAGCAACGCCGCGCCATGCTCGCCAATCGCGCGACACATCGCCCGATCCTCGTCGAGCACGCGGGTCGCCTCGTCATGCAAGGCCGACAGCACGGCCGCCGGTGGTCCGTCGACCGCGCGCGCGACGTTCATCAGACGGTCCACCGCCCAGGAGAGGTTCACCGCGGTGGGACGCGCCTCGCGAATCGTAAGCGCGTCACCGGCGAGCGCCGCGCGAAACGCGTCGGCGTCCATTGATTCGTGTTTTGTGGCGCAGACCACGAGTCCCATCGCGCCGCAGATACCAATGGCGGGCGCGCCGCGCACCGCGAGCGTCTGGATGGCCTCGACGACCTCATCGAGGGTGCGCAGGTCCCGCTCGACGTACTCCCCGGGAAGGAGGCGTTGGTCGATGATGCGAACGGCGCGGCCGTCCGGGCTCCAACGCACGGCTTCAATGGGAGTCGCCATGCGGTGAAGGTACGGGACGCGACCCGGCGCTGGCAGGCCCTTCGGGCTGAGCGAGGGACCACGGCGCCCGAGTAGATTGCACGCGTCCGCAGCGACCTGTCGCCCCCTCGCCTGCCCCGCCCGCGCCATGCTGACGAACCTCACGCTGAGTGTTACCGATCGCGTCGCCACCATCACGGTCAACCGGCCAGACAAGCTCAACGCCCTCAACGCGGTTACGATCGGCGAACTCGGGCAAGTGATCGACGAGGTGCGCAGCCGCGACGACATCGGCGGAGCCATCCTGACTGGGGCGGGCAAGGCCTTCGTGGCCGGCGCAGACATCTCCGAACTCGCCTCGCAGCAACCCCTCGACGCCAAGCAGCGGGCGTTGCGCGGGCAGGCCATCTTCGCGCGCTTCGAGAGTTCGCCAAAGCCGATCATCGCGGCCGTGAACGGGTTCGCGCTGGGTGGCGGCTGTGAGCTCGCGATGTCGTGTCACCTGCGCATCGCGTCGGAGTTCGCGAAGTTCGGCCAGCCTGAAGTGAAGCTCGGCATCTGCCCCGGATACGGTGGCACACAGCGGCTCCCGCGGCTCATCGGGAAGGGGCGCGCATTGCAACTGCTCCTCACCGGCGAAATGATCGATGCGGCCGAAGCGTATCGCATCGGCCTGGTGAACAGGGTCGTCCCCGCCGCTGAACTGCTCTCGACCGCCGTCGCCATGATTCGGGCGATGCTCGTCAACGGGCCCCTCGCCCTGGGACTCTGCATCGAGGCGGTCAATCGCGGCTACGATGGGTCGCTCGAGGATGGGCTCAACCTCGAGGCGAACCATTTCGCGCTCCTCTCGGGCACGAAGGACATGGCCGAGGGCACGGCGGCCTTCATGGCCAAGCGCCCGGCCGCCTTCGAGGGTCGTTAGGCAGCGATGGAAGCGGTGGAGGCGCCTGACGAGTCGCGCGCGGAGGCGCCTCCGGTCCCGGTTCGCGTGCGGGAGATCGTCGTGCGTGACGTGCGCAACATCGCCCGCGCCGAGATCCACGTGCCCGAGGCGGGCTTCGTCCTCATCGGGCGCAATGGCCAGGGGAAGACCAACCTGCTCGAGGCCGTGCACTACGCGCATGCCCTGCGCTCGATGCGTGGGGCGCGTGACCAGGACCTCGTGCGCTTCGGTGCCGACGCCTTCCACATCGCTCTCCGCATCACGGGCGCGCGCGTCGATGATTGGCGGGTCGGCGTCGAGCGCAGTTCACGCCGCAAGCGACTGGTCATCGATGGCGCCGAGATCACCCGGCTCACCGACGCCCTCGGCGCCGTGCCCTCGGTCGTGCTTTCGCCACGAGACGTGGGGCTCGTCAGCGGGGCCCCGCAGGAACGGCGGCGCTTCCTCGACATCATCCTCGCCGCAACGTCGAGGCGCTACCTCACGGCGCTCCAGCGCTACCGAAGTGCATTGCTGCGCCGGAACGCCGTCCTCCGCGACGCCGCGACGCGTCCCGATGCATCGGCGCTGGTCGCCGTGTGGGAGCCCGCCCTCGCCGAGGCCGGGGCGCACCTCTGGATGGCGCGCATGTCGTGGGTGCGGGACGCGGGACCGCTCGTGCGCGACCTCTGCACCCGCATCGGGGAAGAGCAGACCGTGGCGTTGCGCTACCAGGCCAGCACGCGCGATCACCCCGTGAGCGGCCTCGACGAAACGCAGCTGCGTGAGGTGCTCGGCGACCTGCTCGCGCGCGATCGCGCGGCCGACATCCGTCGCGGCCTCACACAGCATGGCCCACACCGCGACGACGTGGCGATCACACTCGGCGGTCGGCTGGCGCGGACTTTCGGTTCGGCCGGCCAGCAGCGCACCATCGCGCTCGCGCTGCGCCTGGTGGAGGCCGACTCCCTGCGCACTCTCCTCAGGCGCGATCCGGTGCTGCTGCTCGACGATCCCTTTGCGGAGCTCGATCGCGGGCGTGCGCGCGGGATCCTTGATCTGCTGCACCACCTTGGGCCCGGCCAACGCGTCCTGGCTGTTCCACGGGAAGACGATGTTCCACCAGAGTTCACGGGGCTCGCCCGCATGTTCATCGAACGCGGGGAGGTGCGTGATGGCGAAGGGTAAGGAACGCGGCGGAGACGCCGAGCGCCTGGCCGACACGCTGTCGCGCTACCTGCGATCGAGCGGGATCGGCGACCGGGTGAAGCAGGGCGAGGTGATCGCGCAGTGGGCCGACCTGGTCGGCCCCGAGGTGGCGGCCGTGACGCGGGCCATTTCGGTGTCCGAGGACGGGACGCTTTTCGCGGTGGCGCGGAACCACGCGTGGTTGAACGAACTCACGATGATGGAGTCCGACCTCCTGCAGTCGATCAACCGGGCGACCGGGAACCGGCCGATCGTGAAGATCCGCTGGGCGCTGATGCGCTAACCCTTTATCGACCATTCGGTTACGTGGCTGCCGAGGAGTTGTTTTCGGCGGGGCATCCCGCTAGCTTTCGCGAGTTGCCCGGCCCTTGGTTTTCGGGACATGTTCGGGGCCGGTTCCCGCCCTTTCACGCGAGCTTCATGGCCAAGCCTAACGAGCCGAACGGCAAGTCCGATGCGTACGATGCCGGCAATATCCAGGTCCTCAAGGGACTCGAGGCGGTGCGCAAGCGCCCCGGCATGTACATCGGGTCGACGTCGTCACGCGGCTTGCATCACCTCGTGTACGAGGTGGTGGACAACTCGATCGATGAAGCGCTCGCCGGATACTGCGACACCGTATCGGTAATTATCCACCCCGACGACTCGATCACGGTCACCGACAACGGCCGCGGCATCCCGGTCGACATTCACCCGACGGAGAAGATCACCGGTGTCGAGCTCGCCATGACGGTGCTGCACGCCGGCGGCAAGTTCGACAAGGACAGCTACAAGGTCTCTGGCGGGTTGCACGGGGTCGGCGTCTCGGTGGTGAACGCGCTCTCCGAGAAGCTCGAAGTGTGGATCAAGCGGGACGGAAAGGAGCACTACATGGACTTCGTGCGCGGCGACGTGACCACGAAGCTCAAGGTGATCGGCAAAGTCGGCGCGAAGGACCGCGGCACCAAGGTGCATTTCAAGCCCGACCGCCAGATCTTCACCGAGACGCGCTACGACTACTCCACGCTGTCGAGCCGGCTCCGCGAACTGTCGTTCCTGAACAAGGGCGTCACGATCACCATCACCGACGAGCGCGAGGGCGAACAGAAGACCGAGACCTTCCACGCCAAGGGCGGCCTCAAGGAGATGGTGCAGTTCCTCAACAGCACCAAGAAGCCGGTGCACGCCGAGGTGCTCTACGTCGACACCGAGAAGGACGACATCGGCATCGAGCTCGCGTTGCAGTACAACGACGGCTACAACGAGAACGTCTTCACCTTCGTCAACAACATCAACACGCACGAAGGGGGCACGCACCTCACCGGCCTCAAGGCCGCGCTGACGCGTCGCATCAACGATTATGCGGCCAAGGGGGGCTTCCTCAAGAAGGCGGACTTCACGCTCTCGGGTGAAGACGTGCGCGAAGGCCTCACGGCCGTCCTCTCGATCAAGGTTCGCGAACCGCAGTTCGAGGGCCAGACCAAGACGAAGCTCGGCAACTCCGAGGCCGAATCGGTAGTCAAGACCGTCGTCAACGATTGGCTCGGCGCCTATCTCGAGGAGCACCCGAAGGTCGCCAATGCCATCGTCGACAAGGCTGTGTCGGCGGCGCGAGCCCGCGAGGCCGCACGCAAGGCGCGCGACCTCACGCGCAAGAAGTCGGCGCTCGACATCGGCACCCTCCCGGGCAAGCTCGCGGACTGCTCGCTGAGCGATCCCGCGCTCTGCGAAGTCTTCCTCGTCGAGGGCGACTCCGCCGGAGGCTCCGCCAAGCAATGACGCAACCGTGAGTTCCAGGCGATCCTACCGCTGCGCGGCAAGATCATCAACGT
>JACMLI010000270.1 GCA_014379705.1 Gemmatimonadaceae bacterium | reverse complement strand
TGCCCTCGGGCCCGAGGGGCCGGGACCCACAGCGTCGTGGGTGGCGGTCGCGACGCTGGCGGTGCAGGCGCTCGAGGTGGCGATCGAGCGGAGTGTGCGCCTGGCGCGCGGGCGGGATGGGATTCCGGGGCTGGCGGGGAACTGAGCAAGAGGCAGGCGAAACCGAACTGTGGAAGCACGCTTCACATGCTTCCCGTGCTACCGCTATTCAGGTCACGAGACGAGCCCGCCCGCCGGGGCGACGAATGGTGCCGCCGTCCGCACATGAAGCGGCACCTCCCCGCGGGGCTCGTCATTCACGAACACCATCATCGCGTAGGACCCCTGCACGTCGAGGGGCAGGTCGATCGTGGCGATGAGCGGGATGTCGACCTCGGTGACGCCCGGCGGCGGGGTCGTGAGCTCCACCTGCCCGTCGGATGACCACAGTTCCACGCCCGCCGGGTTGATCCACCGGAGCGCCACCTTGTGGATCCCGACGTCCATCGGGGTGCCCTTGAAGCGCACGACCAGGTGCGCGCGCGGGTGCACCGCGGGCATGGCACCCACCTGCACGGCGTCGAACACGCCGAGGATGTTCAGCTTTCCTTCCTGGGAGATGTTCGCAGCATCGGCGAACATGGCAAACGAGACGATCATGCGGGGAAGCTAAGGCCGCGATCGCTCGCCGCGAGGAGTGGTGCGGTGCAATGCGCCCCGGAGATGCCCTACTTTTCGGCATGCCACCGTCTGCCCCGGCCCTCCCCGACCAAGCGCTTGCCGCGGGGACCTCCGGGCGCAAGGCAGAAGTCCCCTGGCACACCGATTTCCTGCTCCTGCTGATGGCGGTCATGTGGGGGCTCAACTTCAGCGTGCTGAAGTACACCGCCGGGTTCATGGGCGTGCTGGCGATCAACGGGCTGCGCATCCCCGGCTCGGCGCTCACGCAACTCGCGATCGCCCGTGGACTTCGCATGCGTCAACCCGAACGCCAGGAGATCCGGGCGCTGATCCTGCTCGGGATGCTCGGCAACGGCGTGTACCAGTACTTCTTCATCGAGGGACTCGTGCGGGCGCGCGTGGCAACGGCTGCGCTGCTTATCGCTGCCACGCCCGCCTTCATCGCGATCCTTGGCCGCCTTCGAAAGACAGAGTACCTCACGCCCCGGCAATGGACCGGCGTCCTGATGCAACTCGTCGGGTGCTCGACGGTGGCGATCAGTGCGGTCGGCGGCCAGGGGCGCAGCGACACTCCTGCCGGCGTGGCCTTTCTCCTCGCTGCAGCATTCAGTTGGTCGCTGTACGCCGTCGCGCTCAAGCGCTACTCGGACCACATCGAACCCTGGTACCTCGGCGGCTACACGATGCTCGGTGGCGCCGTCGTCGCCCTGCTGGTCGGCATCCCTGCACTTGGGGCCGTGACGTGGTCAGCGCTCCCCGGGCGCGTGTGGCTCTCGCTCTTCTACGCCTGCTTCATCGCGATGGTGGTGGCGTACCTCTTTTACTATCGCGGCCTGCGGGTCCTCGGTCCCACGCGGACCTCGATGTACTCGAACCTCCAGCCGATCATCGCGATGCTGGTGGCCTGGGGACTGCTGCGCGAACGACCCACCGTTCCACAAGTGACCGGCGCCGCGCTCATTGTGGGTGGCCTGCTGATCGCGCGGTATGCGGCGGAGCCGGCGGAAGCATGAACTGCGGTCGGGTGGTGGGGTGGTCGGGTCGCCGGATGGAGAACGGCGTATCGGCCGCCGACCGAAGTCCCCATCCGACCACCCGACCACCCGACGACCCGACCACATGAAGCTCATCCTCTTCGACATCGACGGCACCATCCTCTGGACCTCCGGCGCCGGGCGTCGCGCGATGGAAGGCGCGCTGCACGAGCACTTTGGTGCCACCGGGCCGGCGTCGTATCGCTATGACGGCAAGACCGACATCCAGATCGTGCGCGAGTCCATGCGCGAGGTGGGGATCGCCGACGCGCACATCGATGCGCAGATCGACGCCGTGATGGCGAGCTACCTCGCGCGCCTCGTCGACGAGCTCGCAGCGCCGCACACGCAGATGAAGCGCTACGACGGCGTCATGGAGTTGCTCGATGCCCTCGAGCAGCGCGAGGACCGCATCCTCGGGCTGCTCACCGGCAACATCATCGACGGCGCCAGCCACAAGCTGCGCGCCGTTGGGGTCGAACCCTCCCGCTTCCGCCTTGGCGCGTACGGTTCCGATCACGAACACCGGCACGAGCTTCCCGCCATCGCGGTCCGGCGCGCGGCCGAGGCGCTGGGGCACGTCATCCCCGGGCACCAGGTCATCATCATCGGGGACACGCCGGCGGACATTCACTGCGGGCGTCCCATCGGGGCGCGGGCGATCGGGGTGGCGACGGGGCACTACAGCGTCGACGACCTCCTGGCACACGATCCCGCGGCGGTGTTTGCCGACCTCGCGGACACCGACGCGGTGATGCGCGCGATCGACGATGCGTGAGGTCGAGGTGAAGGGCGTCGTCCCCGACCTGGCAGCAGCGCGCGCGGCGTTGCTGCGGGCCGGGGCGCGCCTCCTGCTGGAAGGCACGATGGTCGATCGGCGCTATGACACGCCGGGGTTCGACCTTCGCACGCGCGACGAGGTGCTGAGGATCCGCATCACGCGCGGCAACGGCGGCGTCGAAGCGCGCGTGGATTTCAAGGGACCGGCGACGTATCCCGACGGATTCAAGGTGCGCGAGGAAGTCGGCACCACCATTGGCGATGTCGACGTCCTCGAGCAGATCCTCGCGTCGCTGGGGTATCGCATCTCGCGCGAGATCGAGCGGGAGATCGAGGTCTTCGAGCTTTCCGGCGCGACGGCGCGATTCGAGACGTATCCGCGGATGGACGTCCTCGTTGAGGTGGAGGGCGATCCGGAAGGGATCGAGCGGGCGATCGACGCCACCGGCATCACACGCAGCGCTTTCACCACTGAACGCCTTGCCGACTTCGTGGGACGTTACGAAGCGCGCACGGGGCAACGCGCCGCCCTCTGCGCGCGCGAACTCCATGGCGACTTCACGTATCGCATCGATGACGCCTGAGCCCCTGCTCATCCTGCCTGGCGTGATCCTCTCCGGGAGCTGGCATCATCGGCGCGTGGTGGGAATAGCCACGCTGCTCCTCTTTCCCGGCGAAGCGCAACTGCACGACGAGGACGGGAAGCACCTTGCGCTCTCGTATGAGGATCTCACCGACGCGACGTGGGAGCGCGAGGCCCTCTCGCTCCATTCCCGGTCGGACGTGCTCAGGCTTTCCGGTCCTCGTGAGCTCAGTCGCGCGTGGGCACTCGTCGTCGAGCAGGCGTGCGCACTTCCCGAGGTCACGCGCGGCATGCGAACGCTGGGCACGTCTCGCGGTGGCTCGACGGCATTGCAGGTGCGTTTCTTCGGGCCGCTGCTATCGGCGCGCCGTCGACTGCAGGAACCCGATGCCCTCGAGCGCCGCGTGATGCAATTCGACACCGAGGCACTCACCCAGCGGCTGCATGCGTCGATCACCGAGATCGCCGCCGAGCGGCACGCCGAGAACGCACCGCGTCGACGGTCGCTCGAGGCACATCTCGAGGAAGCGCTGGAGCCACTCACCGCGCAACTGGGCGCCTTGCGCGAGGCGACCGAGGCCCTCCACCAGGTCGCCGCCGGCAGCCGCTTCGTGGAATGGCGCCTCTGGACGCGTCGACTGCGCCGCGTCTTCCTCGAGGCGGACCGTGCGTGGGCACAGATGGTCAGGCAACTGGAGCCCAGATGATCATCGGCGTCGGTGTCGACATTGTCGATCTTGCTCGGGTTCGCTCCATGGTCGTGCGGCTGGGCGCGGACCGCGTGTACCGGCGCCTGCTGACCGATGGGGAGCGCGAGTATTGCCTGCGCATGCACGACCCGATCGCGAATGTTGCCGCCAGGCTCGCCGCCAAGGAGGCGGGGTTCAAGGCGCTCTCGGGCTCCATGGAAGCCCGGGCGATCGGCTGGCGGGAGATGGAAGTTGTCCATGACGAGCACCGGCGTCCGCGCCTGGCGCTGCACGGGCGGGCAGCCGAACGGGCGGCAGAGCTTGGGGTCACGGCCTCGCATCTCACGATGAGCCATGGAGATACCTCATCGATCGCAATGGTGATCCTGGAAGGCTAGACTCGCTGGAGGTAGTTCCGATAGATTCTGTCGGGTTATCGACCTGACCACCTTCGATCGTGTCACCAGCCAACCCGGACCCCATCCAGCCGTCACACCTGCGAGAGCGGCGTGCCCAGTCACCGTCCCGGCGGACTCGGCACGCGCTGAGCACCGCCTGGTGGACCGTGTGTGCGTTGTTGATGGCGCCGCTTCACCTCGGGGCGCAGGAGGGCCCGGCCAAGCGCGTCGCGAACATCGTGAGCGTCGCGATCGCGGAATACGGCCTCGCGGTCGACGCGCGCGGCAAGCTGATCTCGGACCTCGAGTACGAAGAGGCGGTCACGTTCCTCAAGGACGCGCGCGAAGTGGCCGAGCGCATGAGCGGCGATCGCGTGCCGCCGATCCGCGCCTTGCTCGACTCGATGTCGACGGCGGTGAACGAGAAGCGTCCCCCGGCGGAGGTTGGCGCGATCCATGCCAGTTTTGTCGCCGCCCTTGGAGCCGATGCGGCGCTCGACATGCCGACGCGTCGCCTCGACCTCGCCGACGGGCGCAGCATCTATCAGGCGAATTGCGCCTCCTGCCACGGCGTGACCGGCATGGCCGATGGGCCGGCCGCGGCACAGCTGAATCCTCCGCCGCCGCCGCTTGGAGACGCAGCGGCGATGGCCGATGTCTCGCCTGCGCTCATGTACCGCAAGATCGCCGTCGGCGTCGCCGGTACCTCCATGGTCGGTTGGGCGTCCACGCTGAGCCCGGACCAGCGTTGGAATGTCGTGGCGTACCTGAATGCCATGCGCGCCCCCGCGTCGATCGCGCCGGGAGAAGGCCTCTTCCTGCAGCGCTGCGCGGGGTGCCATGGTCCCACGGGCGCATCCGACGGGCAGCTCACCCAGGCGCTGAGCAAGTTGCCGGTGGAGCTTTCGTCATTCGGCTGGCAGGCCGAGCGCAGTGACAAGGCCCTCGCCGATGCCATTCGCGCCGGGATCGCCGGTTCGGCGATGCCCCCGTCGCGCGACCTGTCCGACGCCGACGTGGCCCAGCTGGTCGCCCACCTGCGCACGCTGTCCCTGGCCGACGTGCCCGTACTGGGCCTTGCGTCGACCGATCCCACCGATGGCGCCGCCGTCGGCAGGCGCGTGATCGCGCTCCTCGACGAGGCGCTCAACGCGGCTCGCACAGGTCGCAATGCGGACGCGGGGGACAAGGCCTTCGATTCGTACATCGCCTTCGAGCCGCTGGAAACGCCAGCGCGCGCCCGGAATCCCGGGTTGGTCGCGTCGATGGAACGCATGTTCGCCGACTTCAAGGGCTCGGTGAAGACGGGCGACATTCGCTCGGCGGAGAAGTCGCGCGACGCGCTCGAGTCGGGGATGCCGGGCATCATCGAGCTCACGAAGCCGGCCAGCGGGTTCTGGGGCAACTTCCTGCAGTCCTTCCTCATCATCCTGCGCGAAGGCTTCGAGGCGATCCTCGTTGTCGGTGCCGTCGTTGCCTTCCTGATCAAGACGGGCCACCGCGAGCGCCTGCGTTCGATCTGGGTCGGCGTGATCGCGGCGCTGGTGGCGAGCGGCATCACCGCCGTGATCCTCGCGACGGTGCTTCGCGCGCTGCCGGCCACACGCGAGATCATAGAAGGCGTCACCATGCTCATTGCCGTGGCGGTGCTCTTCTCCGTGAGCTACTGGCTCATCTCCAAGGTCGAGGCCGCGCGGTGGCAGCAGTTCATCAAGGAGAAGGTCAACAACGCGCTGCAGCACGGCGGCGGTCGTGCGCTCACGGTCGTCGCGTTCCTCGCGGTCTATCGCGAGGGCGCCGAGACGGCGCTGTTCTACCAGGCGCTGATCCACGAGGGAGCGCTGACGCCGATTGCGCTCGGCCTCGTCGCCGGGTTCGTCGTGCTCGCCGTGATCTTCACGGCGTTCTATCGGCACGGCGTGCGCATTCCGCTGCGCCCGTTTTTCGCCGTGACATCGGGCCTCCTGTACTACATGGCCTTCGTGTTCATGGGGAAGGGGATCCGCGAGTTGCAGGAGGGGAACGTCGTGCCCATCACGGTGCTCCCGGGCTTCCCGCACATCGAGGCCATGGGCTTGTACCCGAGCGTCGAGACGCTCCTCGCGCAGTCACTGCTCCTGGTGCTCTTCGTCTTCGCGCTCGCCAAGACGTTCTGGCCGCGGCGCTCGGTCACGTTGCCGACCGTGTCGGGGGACGCGCTGCCTAACGGTGCATCAGGGGAGATGGCGGGGCGCATTGAGGCGCTCGAGCGCAAGGTGCGCGAGATGGAACAGTCGATCGTTCTCGAGCACAAGTAGTTGAAGCACGCGAAAACCGCCCGCCTGCCCGCCTACGCCGTCGCGTAGATCCCCGGCTTCTCCGAGCTTGGCGTGTTCCGCGCCGCCATGATCGCGATGCCGATCGCCGTGATCGTGAGGCCGATGACCTGTGCGGCCGTCAGCGGTCCGAAGAAGCGGTCATCCTTGGCGCGGAAGAACTCGATGATGAAGCGCTCGATCCCTGCCAACACGCAGTAGACGCCGAAGAGCCAGCCCTCGGCGTGCTTGTGATCACGGAGGCGCCAGGTGATCGCGAACATCAGGACGCCGAGGAACGTCTCGTAGAGCTGCGTGGGGTGCACGGCGACGATCGTGTCCGCCGTCGCGCCCGCCGGCATCGGGTAGCCGTATTCTGCGAGCTGTCCTGCGGTGGTGGGTGGGGCTCCGCGCGGGAACATCACGGCGAGGGGCCCGGACCACGGACGGCCATAGTCGTCTCCGACGGCCCAACACCCGGTCCGACCAACTGCATAGCCGGCGGAGATAGCGATGCCCGCGACATCGGCAAAGCGCACGAACCGGAGCTTCTTGTAGTTGATGTACAGGTAGTTCGCGAGCACCGCGCCCATGAACCCACCCCAGAACACAAAGCCGGCGCGCGAGAACAGGTCGTTCCAGTCTTTCGTGATCACCGCCGTGTAGTAGAGCTTCCCGCCGATGAGCGTCCCCAGCACCGAGGCCAGGACGATGTCGGGAATCACGTCAGCCTCCAGCTGATGTCCCCGGCGGCTGAGCTCCTTCTGGCTGATCACCTGGGAGATGGCGAAGCCAAGGAACACCGCGATCCCGAAACCCGTGAGGGTCAGGGGACCAAGCGGGATCTCGAACGGCAGGACGGTGACGGGCATCAGGAATTCGGTAAAGGCGCGTGGGAGAAGTTAGCGCGGGCGGTCAGGGGCGCCCAGCCGCGGCCGCCTTGGGAATGGACGGGAGGGGCTGCGTTGCGTAGGCGTTGAGTGACCAGTCGTCGCGCTGGCCCTGCTCGAAGCGGAAGAGCCCGGCCCGCGCGATCATCGCGGCGTTATCGGTCGCGAGGCGACTCGACGGGGCAAAGACATCGCCGCCGATCGTCGCCGCTTCGCGGCGCATGGCTTCGACGAGTGTGCGATTCCCCGCCACCCCCCCGCCCAG
>JACMLI010000269.1 GCA_014379705.1 Gemmatimonadaceae bacterium | reverse complement strand
CACGCCGCCGGAGCGCGCCTCGCGCAGCATCGCCGACAGGCCCGTCTTCCACGTCAGCAACACCGGGGCGAGCCCGAAGGCCAGCGAGGGAAGGAGCGTCGCGAGGAAGGCAAACGCCAGGATGCGCCCGTTGAGCGCAACCTCCGGGAGCCGCGGAAGATCCGACGGCAGCAGCGAGGGGAGCGCGCGCACGGCCAGCGCGACGAGGCAGAGGCCGATCGCCCCGCCCGTGAGTCCCAGCATGAGGCTTTCACCCAGCAGGAGACGCGCGATGCGTCCCTGCGGCGCGCCTAACGATGTCCGCAACGCCAGCTCGGCACGCCGTTCCGAGGCCCGCACGAGCAGCAGGTTCGCCACGTTCCCCGTCGCGATCGCGAGCACAAAGACCACCGCGCCAAAGAGCAACCACAGCATGCGACTGACGTTCCCCACGAGGCTCTCCTGAAGGCCAATGGCCATCACCGGGCCACCCCAGGTGCTCGGGAGGGAGAACTGCGCAGTGATCGATGGCACGACGGTGCGCATCTCGGCGTCGAGGTCGGCCAGGGTACGCCCGGCGCGTAGCCGCGCGTACAGGAACGCGGTGGATCCCGTCCAGGTGAACGCGTCCTGGTGCATCGCCATCGGCACCCAGAGGTCGCTCTCGTGGTCGAAGAGCTCGAAACCAGGGGGCATGACGGCGGCGACGGTGTAGCGCGCGCCTTCGAGGTCGATCGAACGCCCGACGATCGCGGGATCGCCGTGAAAGGCGTCGCGCCACAACGCATGCCCCAGGATTGCGACCCGATGATTGCCGGGCACTTCGGCTTGCACGTCGAAGGTGCGACCAAGCGCCGGCTGCGTGCCGATCATCGGAAACAGGTTGCCGCTCACGCGCGCGGCGTTCACTTGTCGCGGCTGGTCCAGGCCCACCAGCGGCATGAGCCATCCCGGGCTGAACACCGCCACCTGGTCGGTCGTCCGCAGGCGGCTCCGCATCTGCTCCAGCTCACGGTTCGCCACAAAGGTGCCCGGCAGCAGGGCAACCAGGCGCTCCGGCGTCGCATACGGCAGCGCCCGGAGAAGGATCGCGTCGACGGCGCTGAACATCGCGGTGCTCGCGGCAATCGCAAGCGCGATCGTGGCGACGGCCGCCGTCGTGAACGCGGGGCGGCGCTTGAGGCCGCGCATCGTCGCCTTCAGGTCGAGTACAATCCCACCACGAACGAACGAGCCAGGGGCCGGAGTCATGGGCGCGGGGGCGAGAGTCGCCCCTGCGACACCGCGAGTGTTGAAAGCGTTTGCCGAGGACCAACGACTGCGCGACGCCCGAGAACCCTTCAGCTTGCGGCTGGGGGACCGACCGACGGCGTGTCCTGCGGCGCGTCGAGCACCTCGCGAACGCGTTGCCTCAGAACGTCGGGCGTAAAGGGCTTCTGCAGCAACGCAAAGCCCCGATCGTTCATGCCGTGGCTGCGCAAAGCCTCATCGGTGTAGCCCGACGCGAGCAGCACACGCAGGTCGGGGCGCAGGGCTACCAGCGCGTTCGCCAGGTCGCGCCCACCCATGCCGGGCATCACCACGTCGGTGAGCAGGAGGTGGATGCGGCCGCGATGCCCCTCTGCCACCTTGAGCGCCTGACGAGCGTCGGGGGCCTCGAGCACGACGTACCCCGCACGGACCAGCGCCGTGCGGGGTACGTCGTGCTCCTGTGTCGAGT
>JACMLI010000031.1 GCA_014379705.1 Gemmatimonadaceae bacterium | reverse complement strand
GAAGTCCCGTGCCGACGAGGCCGCGGCGCAGATCGGGGGCGGGGCGGCCGGCTTCGCATGCGACGTGAGCGACGTGGCCCAAGTCACTGCGCTGGTTGGAGATGTCGAACAGGCCTTTGGAAGCATCGACATCCTCGTCAACAATGCCGGCCTCACGCGCGACAACCTCATGCTGCGCCTCAAGGACGACGACTGGGATGCAGTCATCGATGCCAACCTGCGAGGTGCCTTCGTGGCGATGCGCGCGGCGTCCCGCGGGATGATGAAGCGCCGCAGTGGCCGGATCATCAACATCACGAGCATTGTCGGCCTGATCGGCAACAAGGGCCAGACGAACTACGCCGCCTCCAAGGCCGGGCTGATCGGACTCACGAAGTCCGTGGCGAAGGAGTTTGCGACGCGAGGGATCCTGGCCAATTGCATTGCCCCGGGATTCATCGACACCGACATGACGGCCCAGATGACCCCCGAGGCGCGCGCGGCGCTTTCCTCCCAGATTCCCCTGGAACGCCTTGGGTCCCCCGCCGACGTGGCGGGCGCCGTCCTGTTTCTCAGTTCAGACCTCGCCGCCTATATCACGGGACAGGTTATCGTGGTGGACGGCGGCATGGTGATGTAACACGGTTCGTCCGGTTATCTTGGGCTACACCCACTTTGCACTTACGGAGACAGCGTCATGGCGGACATGAGCGAGAAGGTCAAAGACATCATCGAGAAGGAGCTCGGGGTTGAGCGGGAGAAGCTCACGAACGAAGCGAGCTTCATCGAGGACCTTGGCGCTGACAGCCTCGACATCGTCGAACTGGTGATGGAGTTCGAGAAGGAGTTCAACATCGACATTCCGGACGAGGATGCCGAGAAGCTCCGCACGGTTGGCGATGCCCTGAAGTACTTGCAGGAGAAGGGACCGGCGTAATGAAGCGTCGGGTCGTCATCACGGGGCTCGGCGCCCTCACCCCGGTCGGGAACGACGTCGCATCGACGTGGAGGGCCCTGCTCGCCGGTGAGTCCGGCGCGGGGCCGATCACGCAGTTCGATGCCTCGTCCTTTCCGGTGCGGATTGCGTGCGAGGTCAAGAACTTCGATCCGCTCCAGTTCATGGACCGGAAGGAAGCCAAGCGGGCGGACCTCTACACGCAATACGCGATCGCGGCCTCGGTCGAGGCGATGCGCGACGCGGGCTTTGGCGACGGCACCGGTTTCGATCCCTTCGAGAGCGGCGTGATCATGGGCAGCGGCATCGGCGGCCTCAAGATCTTCGAGGCCCAGCACGATGTGTATCGCAGCCTCGGACCAAGCAAGATCTCGCCGTTCTTCATCCCGATGTTCATCTCGAACATTGCTGCCGGCATCGTGTCGATGCGCTTCGGGCTCAAGGGCCCGAACCTCGCGACTGTGTCGGCCTGCTCCACGAGCGGGCACTCCATCGGTGAGGCGTACCGCACGATCCAGTACGGCGACGCCGACGTCATGCTCGCCGGGGGCGCCGAGGCCACGATCACGCCGATGGCGATCGGCGGGTTCGCGAACATGAAGGCGTTGTCGGAGCGCAACGACGATCCGAAGGCCGCGTCGCGTCCCTTCGATCGCGACCGCGACGGTTTTGTGGCGGGCGAGGGCGCGGGAGTTGTGGTGCTCGAGGAGTTGTCGCACGCACTCGGGCGCGGGGCGACGATCCACGGCGAGATCGCGGGCTACGGCGCCACGGGTGATGCGTACCACCTCACGGCAACCGCGCCGGAAGGGGAAGGGGCCCAGCGCGCCATGCGCCGCGCCATGCGTGACGCCGCGATCACCCCCGAGCAGGTTGACTACATCAACGCGCATGGCACGTCGACGCCCCAGGGCGATCCCAACGAGATCCGGGCAATCAAGGCCGTCTTCGGCGAGCACGCCTACAAGCTCAACGTGAGCTCGACCAAGTCCATGACCGGACATCTCCTCGGTGCGGCCGGTGGTCTCGAGTTCATCGTCGCGCTCCTCGCCACGAAGGAAGGGAAGATCCCGCCGACGATCAACCAGGTCAACGCGGACCCGGACTGCGACCTGAACATCACGCCGAATGTCGCGGTGGAGCGCCCGGTCACCGTGGCGCTGAGCAACGTCTTCGGGTTCGGTGGGCACAACGTGTCGCTCGCGGTCAAGCGCTACGAACCCTGATCGCGTCATGTCGCTGTCGCTGGACCTCGGACGCGTAACCGACCCGGCTCTCCGGCCGATCGGCGAGCGTGTGGCAGAAGGCACGCGCCTGAGTGGAGCGGACGCGGTGACGCTGTACCGCTCCCCGGACATCCTTGGGCTTGGCTACCTCGCCGATGCGGTGAACCGAAGCAGGAACGGCGACGTCGTCACCTTCGCCGCGAACCAGCACATCAACCCCACCAACATTTGCGTGCTGCGGAAGACGTGCGTCTTCTGCGGCTACGCGCGCCTGCCGAAGGAAGAAGGCGCGTACCGCTACTCGCTCGACCAGGTGATGGCCGAGGCCGAGCATGCACGGGATGGGCTGACGCGGGAGTTCCACATCGTGGGCGGGCTCGACATGCAGGCGGGGCTCGAGTACTACACGACGATGTTTCGTGCCCTCAAGCGCGAGTTCCCGCACGTGCACATCAAGGCACTCACGGCTGTGGAGATTGCTCACCTGGCCCGGATCGAAAAGCTGAGCTGGACCGAGGTGATGGTTGCCCTGCGTGAAGCGGGGCTGG
>JACMLI010000268.1 GCA_014379705.1 Gemmatimonadaceae bacterium | reverse complement strand
CGCCGCGGTCGCGGCCGCGGCCGCGCGTGGGCGGCACACGCCGTCCGCCTTCATGCGCGCTGCGCCAACCTACGCGCAGGCCGTGCGCCAGGATGCGATCGCCCGCCTCATGAAGGGCGAGTCGGCCGTCGAGGTCGCCCAGCAACTCGCGATCGACGTGGAGGAGCTGGAACGCTGGCGCACTGCGCTGCAGTAGGGGGGCGGCCTGACGACACTGGGCACCGGCCTTCGCCGGTGCGACGGGATGGTGTTGCCATCTCGTCCATCTCGTCCATCCGCCCCCCGGTCCTACCCGCCCACACGCCTAACTGCCCTGAAGCAGCGTGATCTTCTGCCAGATCTTGCGTGCGAGCCCGTTGGTGAGGTCTTCGATCTCGTTGACCGCTTGCAGCACCACGGAATCGCCCAGGTACTGGACGAAGAGCGCGGCCACCTTGCCCGTGACCGACAGGAGCTCGGAGCAGTAGTCCAGGTACCGACCGAGCTCGGCACGCGTCATCACGCGTTCCGGCGAGGATTTCGTGTCGTCCTGCGGCATGAGCAGGCGATCGGGATCCTTCGTCAGCTGGTGCATGTCCACGATGTGCGCGACGGCGCGCAACTGGTGGAGCCAGCGCAGCGCCTTGCGCCGCTTGAGCCGTGTCTCGATTGACGCCAGGAAGAAGAGCGCGATGCCGAGGAACACGACGTCGTTGATGACGGCTTCGAGCGCCTGCACCAGTCCGACGACGCCGAGGCCCTGGTTGCCCTCCCCGAAGAGGCGGGCGGCATTCACGATGGCATACGCGACCACGCCGAGCATGGCCGCGCCGACCGCCCCCGTCCCCACTCGCAGCGGCCAGTTGGGCCTGCCTAACGACTCGGCCTCCCGCGCACAGTCGCGCGAGAGGCCGAGGAGGTCGCGCGAGAGGCGACCGAGGCCGGAGCCGGGAAAGCGCTCCTCGATGCGTTGCGCCAGTCGCGCCTGCGTCTCGAGGATCTTCCCGGCGTCCAGCCCGTAGAAACTCACTGCGTCGTGTTCGCCCCGTGCGACCACCGCTCGAACCAGCTCCGGAGGTAAAGCTGCGTCCGCAGGTAGTTCGACGGCTTCGAACTCGTCCCGTGCCATTCCTCGTTGAAGCGGATCATCGCCGTCGGGACCTTCCGGAACTTCAGGGCCTCGTAGAACTCCTCCGTCTGCGGCATCGGCGTGCGCAGGTCCTGGACGCCGGTCATGAGCATCGTCGGCGTCTTCACGTTGCCGACGTACATGATCGGCGAGCGCTTGAGGTGCTCGCTCGGATCTTCCCAGAAGGGCCTGGCGAAGTTGCGGTACCAGCTCGGCCCGTCCGTGGTGCCCACGAACGACAGCCAGTTGATCACCGGGCAGTTGGAGCTCGCCGCCGCGAAGCGATCGGTGTGGCCGACGATCCACGCCGTGAGCACGCCGCCGCCCGAGCACCCGAACACGTACATGCGCTTCGTGTCGATGTAGCCGCGGTTCACGACCGTATCGACGCCCGCCATCAGGTCATCGAAGTCCTTGTCGGGATACGCGTTCATGATCTCGTTGCCGAACTTCGAGCCGTAGCCCGTCGAGCCGCGCGGGTTCGTGTACAGCAGCACGTAGCCTTCGGCCGCGTGGTTCTGGCGCGCGAAGTTGAACCCGACGTTGTACATCGAGTGCGGGCCGCCGTGGATCTCGAGCATCAGCGGGTACTTCTTGCTCCGGTCGAAATCGGGAGGCTTCACGATCCAGCCCTGGATCTTGAGGCCGCCGACCGACGTGTACCAGATCTCCTCCTGCTCGCCAACCTTCTTGCCCGTGAGCACGTCGTCGTTCACCGACGTCAGCTGCGTGAACTTCGGGTTCGAGAGCGAGAACGTCACGATGTCCCCCGGCTGCGTCGCCGACGTCAGGATGCCGACGCCCGTGCCGTTCCGGATCTCCTCCACCGACAGCACGTGCTTGCCCGTGGTGACCTGCTTCACCTGCCCGCCCACGCTCGCGAAGTACATGTTGCGCGAGCCCTCGTTCTCGGCCGTGAAGTACACGCCCGAGTTGTCCGGGGCCCAAACGAGGGCCTGCGGGGACCGATCGAGGGTGCCCGAGATCTGCCGCGGGTTCGAGCCGTCGGCATTCATGATGTAGAGCTCGGAGTCCTTCCACGACGCGCGCGTCGAGTCGTAGCCCGTGTACGCAATCAGTCGGCCATCGGGCGACGGCGTGGGCGAGCCATCCGGGCCATTGCGCCGCGTGAGCTGGCGGATGGTCCCGCCCATCACGTCGACCGCGTAGATGTCGCTCTGGCGCCAGGTGTATTCGGCCTCGGGAACGCGGTTCGCCGAGAAGACGATGGTCTTGCCGTCGGGCATCCACTGTGGGGTGCCGTGGTCCCAGTCGCCGCTCGTGACCTGGCGCGGCGAGCCACCGTCAGCGCTCACCACGAAAATGTGGTTGCTGCCCGGGGTCGTGAATCCCTGGCCGTCCTGCCGATAATCGAGCTGCGTCACCACGCGTGGTGCTTCGGTCCACTTGGCGCCTGTCGGGGCGGCGGGCATCGGGATGCTCCACTGCTCCTTCGTCGGCACCTGCATGTTGAACGCGATCCACTTGCCGTCCGGCGACCATTGCAGGTTGCTCGGCGCTTGGGTCACGCGCGTCAGCTGCGAGACGGAGCCTTCGGCGTCCATCCAGCGCACGAACACCTGCGAGCCGCCCGGCTCACCGCGCCCTGTGTAGGCGATGCGCGTGCCGTCCGGCGACCATTCAGGGCTGCTGCCGGTGAGCAACGATCGATTGCGTGAGCCGTCGGTGTTCATGATCCACTGCGTCGTCTCCCAGCGGTCATTGATCTTGTCGACCCACCGGCGGCCGTACACGATCTGCTTTCCGTCGGGGGAGATGCGTGGCGCTTGCACCGTCTCCCACTCCAGGTACTGGTCGAGCGTGATCTTGTTGCTGGGAGCTTGAGCGCTGAGTGATGCCCCACTGAGGGCAACGAGCGCGGTCGCGAATCGGAATCGCATGGGTCCTCGTTCCAGAAGGAAGTCGCGACCAAGATACCGGCGGGACGCGCGCACGCGAGGGGGACACCTGTCGTCGTGGCCGCCTACTTAGCTTCCGGTGCCGATGGCCGACCGAGCTCTCCACCAGCCCTACGCCGCCCTCCAGCAGCGGCCTTTCCAATGGTTCATCGTTTCCCTGCTCGCCATGACCATGGCGGCGCAGGTTCAGGCCGTCGTGGTGGGCTGGCTGGTCTACCAGGCGACGCATGACCCCCTTTCGCTCGGACTGATCGGCCTGGCGGAGATCGTGCCGTACGTCAGCGTCGCCTTGTTCGCGGGCTACATCGCGGACCGAATGGATCGGCGCCGCATCTCGATCCTCGCACTTGGGGTGCTCTGCATCGCCTCAGTCGCTTTGCTGGGGTTCATCGCCGCGGCGCCGAGCCCGACCGTGGTTTGGCCGTTCTACGCCGTCATCGCCTTGTGCGGCCTCGCCCGCTCCTTCCTGCAGGTCGCCCGATCCGCCCTCGTGTCCGAGATCGTCGCGCCGGCCCACTATGCCAACGCGGCGACGTGGCGAAGCTCGACCTGGCAGCTGGGCATGGTCCTCGGCCCTGCGCTTGGTGGCCTCCTCTTCGCCGCCTTCGGCGCCCGCGTGACCTTCACCGTGAACGTGGGACTGTCCTTCCTGGCCCTGACGGCGATGATCGCGGTGCGACACGTCCCGCCACCGCGGGGGCCGCTGGCCGACTCCGTCGTCCGGAACCTCGCCGAGGGCATCGCCTTCCTGAGGGTCAACCAGGTCATCCTCGCGGCGCTGGCCCTCGACATGGTGGCGGTCCTCTTTGGCGGAGCGGTGGCCCTGATGCCGGTATTTGCTTCCGACATCCTGCGGGTCGGGCCGCGGGGGCTCGGGGTCCTGCAGGCGGCGCCGGGGG
>JACMLI010000267.1 GCA_014379705.1 Gemmatimonadaceae bacterium | reverse complement strand
GCTGTACTGGACGCAGGATCGAAGCGACGAGTTCTGCCTGAAGATGGCGGCCGTCGTGGGGCTCAAGTCGGGGGACGTCATTGCGTTCGGCCATACGCATAAGCCGTGGCAGCGCATCGTAGACGGCATTCACTTCGTGAACACCGGGAGTGTGGGCCGACCCAAGGACGGGGATCCGCGCGCGGGGTACGTGCTCCTCGACCTCGGGGACGGCACGCCTCGAATTGAACATGTGCGCGTGGCCTACGACATCGAGGCCACGATTGCTGGTGTGCGGGCAGCTGGACTGCCGGACGACTTCATCGAGTTCCTGCGTACCGGCGGTCAGCCAGCTGCAGTGGGTGCGTAGAGCTCGCCGAGCGGTTCGCGCATCCTGCCTGCGGCGCTCGAGTCAGTCTCAGAAGTCGTTCGCGAACGAGAGGACTTTCCAGCGCCCCTCGCGCTCGATGAAGGTGCCGAACAGTCGTTGCCGGACCTCGCTTCCTTGTTCGTTGCGGCGAATCACGACGCAGTCATTCCAGATCTCGTTTGCACCCTGGCGCACGGGTTGCGCGGCGCACGCATGGCCACGCACGCCAAGGGGGCGCGAACCCATTCGCTCGATGAGCCGCCGTTGGCCGACGTCGCTGTTGCCCGACAGGAGGTACCAGGCGAGTTGCGGGGCCTGTGCCATCGGGCCGGACACATGTTCCGAGGTGGGGTATACAAGCCACGCGTATTCCGCGGGCGTCACGACGAGCGCGGTCAGGCGCGCGGCATCGCCGGCTTCGACGGCGGCCGCAATCTCGCGCACGAGCGCCTCACGGGTGCGGACGTCGCTGGCAAGGGTGGTGACTTCGGGGAGTGCCATGCGGAAGCGACGCAACTGTTCGTCGAGGGGCAGGATGCTGTCGACGACGTAGCCGGGCTGGGCGCGATTGATGGAGTCCTGCCGTGCCTGAGCGATGGAGTCGGTGCGCGCGGTGCTCGCCGAGTCCGTCAGTACCTCACGCGCGCTGCGTTCGGACCCCGGGCAGGCGAGGAGCGTCGGCAGGAGCAGGAGGAGGGAGTGGCGCAGTTTCGTCACGGCTCTTCAAGATGGCAGATGTCGGATGGTAGATGGTAGATAGCATAAGGAACGGGGCGCATCCACCGGATGCGCCCCGTTCCGCCTTCATGAAAGCGCGAGCGCTACTTCTGCGCGTAGTTGGTCCAGCCCTGCCACCATTTCGTGCCGCCCGGCGCTGCCGCGCCCACGAAGGCGGTGGCGGTGACGGCGGTACCGGCCGCCGTCGCGAGCTTGCCGGTGAAGGCGTTGAGTCCGCCCGTGGCGATCGCCGAGGCGGCAGCGGGGGTCCAGTCGAACGCAGCGACCGTGGTAGCGTCGGTGATCGTCGCCGGGTAAGCGGCAAAGAGGGCGTTGGTGGTCCCCGTGCCCGCGGTGAGCGCGTTGCCGGCGAGGTCGAAGGTGAAGCGCGCCGTGCCGGCCTCGAACGATGTCGGCGACTCCTGAATCACGATGTTGCGGAGTGCGAGGTCTGCGGTCGTGAGGACGGGCGTCGCCACGCCACCAGCGCGGTTGTAGGTCGCCTGGTCACGAATCGAGATCGCCGCGCGCGGCCACTTCGCGAGAAGACCGTTGACGTAATAACCACCCGTGCCGCGACGCAGTACCATGCCGACGCCACCCGAGCTCCCGGAACCCACGTTGATGTTGCCTGTGCCGATGAGCGTGAAGTTGGCGACAACCGGGGTGGTCAGCGGCGCGCTGTCGAACCCGTTGTTGCAGCCTGCGCCGTCGCACCCGTCATTCTCGAAGCCCTGCGGATCGGTCGCGACGTTCTGGCCGGGGAGCGGGTTGATGTTGAGCGTAGCCGACTGCAGCCCGATGATGAATTGCAGGCGCCCGCGGAAACCCTCGGACATGTCGAAGTGGTCGTCGCCCGTCTCGTACGAGACGAGGTTGGTGGCGCTCACCGTACCGCCGAACCACTCGAAGGCGTCGTCGAGGCCGTACATCGCCTGCAGGAAGGAGAGGCGGGTGCCGCTGCCGACCGCGGAGAACGTGAAGGAATTCAGCTCCTGGTTGGCGCGCGGAGCGAAGCCGGCGAACTCGACGCGCACGTACTGGAGGATCCCGCTGTCATCGGTGTCGGTGGTACCTCCACCGTACGTCAGCGTGTAGTTCTTTCCGCTGGCCACCGTGGTGCCGTCGGTCCCCGTGCCTTCAACCTCGGGGTTGGCGGTGGTCTTGTTGATGGTGGCGTTCCCGATGATGATGAGTCCGCCCCAGTCACCAGCGCGGCGCGAACCCACGGCCTTCGACGACGTCATCACGATCGGTGCGTCCGCGCGACCGACGGCGTTGATCTTGGCGCCGCGGAGGACGAAGAGCGCCGACTGTTCGTCGCCCTTGATCACGGTCCCGGGCTGAATCGTGAGCGTGGCGGCATTGGCGACGTGGATGAACCCCTTGAGGGTGTACGCCGTGTCCGCGTAGAGCGTCGTGTTGGTCGTGATGTCGCCGGTGATGTCGCGACCGAAGGCGCCGAACGCGAGCGTGGTCGCACTCGTCTCACCGGAGGGGGTGCTGGACTGCGAGCCCTGCACGGCGATGGCGCGATAGCGGTAGAGCGTCTGGACCTTGAGGCCGACGTCGTTGTAGGTGACTGCGCCCGGCGTCGCCGGGGCCGTGACGGTTCCGGCCTGAGCGAACGCCCCGGCCGCGCCCTCGGCGCGCTCGATCGTGTAGCTGCTGATGCCGGCGCTGCTGTTGAAGGAGACGCGGATCGTGGACGAGCCCGTCGCGGTGGCGGTGACGCCCAGCGGCGCGACCGGGATGACAGGACCGGAGGGATCGTCATCGCCGCAGGCGCCGAGCACGAGCACGGACGCGAGGACGGTAAGGGCGGAGAATCGATGGAGCTGGAGCATCAGGGCAAAGCTCCTCGCGCAGCGGCGCGGAAGGGTGGGGAAGACGTGCGGGGTGGCCGGCGCACACCGCGCACCTGACCGCCCGCAAGCAACCAACCGAGAAGAACAGCAACGTCTCGGCGGAGTCACGGTTGGGTCACGGCGCCCAGCCGCCGAAGGCGGGCTGGGCGCGCCGTGACGGACGAGTGGACGAGTGGACGAGATGGACGAGATGGTCGAAAGCCAAAGCCCGGTGTCGCTGGCTTTCGCCGTGCGACACCGGGCTTTTGGAAAATGCTTTCAAGAGGTTGTCAACGTTGTTGCGGTTACCATCTCGTCCATCTCGTCTATCCCGTCCACTCGTCCCCCTACGGCCGCCACTGCAAGCCGAACTGGAACACCCGGCCCTGGCGGTAGTACTCGCGCGTCACGGTGCCCTGCACGGCCTCGTACGGTGCATCGAGCACGTTACGGGCGTCGAAGCGTCCGGCGAGCGAGCGGAAGACCGGGAAGCGGAGCGACAGGTCGACGATGCTGCGCGGCAGCAGGACGATGTCCGGGAGCGGCTGGTCGCCCGCCGCGTCGATGCGCTCGCCCGTCCGGTTGAACAGGAGCGTCGCGCTCGTGCCGCCGGCAGGTGAGGTGTAGGTCAGGCCTGCATTCACGACGTAGGGTGCCTGGCCCACCATGCGCCGGTCGGCGTTGGTCGCGGCCAGTTGCTGCTCACCCAGGCGGATCTCGCTGCGCATGAACGTCACGTTCGAGAACGCGACCATGGACCGCAGGGGCCCGGCGATGAAGCCGAGTTCCTTGCGGGCCTCCAGCTCAATGCCGTAGTTGGTCGCGGCGTCGGCGTTCACGTACACGATGGTGCGGTTGGACGAGTTGCCGGCGCGATACGCGCGCTCGACGGGATCATCGAAGGTCTTGCCAAAGACGCCGATGCTGAAGACCTCGCTCTCGGTCGGATACCACTCCCAGCGCACGTCCGCGTTGACGATGCGCGTGCGCTCGAGGTCGGGGTTGCCCTGCACGTCGTCGGCGTTGAGCACGTCGCGCGATGCCACGGGGGACAGCTCGCGATACTCGGGTCGGGCGAGCGTCCGCGACAGCGAGACGCGCACCGTCTGGTAGTCGGAGACCTTGACGTTCACTGCCGCCGAAGGCAGCACGTCGTCCCACTGCTTTTCGACCCTGACCGGGGAGCCCAGGGTGGACTTGGCATTGAGGGTCACGCGATCGGACTCGAAGCGTGCTCCACCGATGAACCGGATGCGGTCGGTCAATCCGAGCTCCACCATGCCGAAGCCGGCACCGAGCCGGTCGGTCGCGTCGTAGTTGCCACCCTGGCTGAGCGCGACGACTTCCCAGAAGTTGGAACGGCCGGCGAAGCGGCCATCGAAGATCTGTTCCGGCGTGAGTTCACGTTCCGTCTGCGTGGCACGCGGAGCGCTGACGCTGAACGAGAAGGTCCCGGCCTCGCGATCCGTCGCGCGATAGAGGCCGCCCACCTTGAAGGAATGTGAACGCGAGCCGGTCCCGAAGTTCAGCTGGTAGTTGGCCCGGGCCTCGTTGGAGGATTCGCTCAATTCGCCAAACGTGCGGACGGCGCCGCCGTTGCCCGTGCTGAGCCAGCGCAGCGTTTCATTGCCAGCCGTCGCCGGTTCGATGATCGAGATGAATTCCGAGCGATCGGGCTCGTCACGCGTCACCGCGGACGAGGTCAGGAACCAGTCGATGCGGTGCTTGTCGCCGAACTGGTGCTCGGCGCCGATCTGGTTGGAGCGCACCGAGCGCTCGACATACTGGTTCTTGTCGATCTTCACGTCGATGCCGTCCGACTCGAAGTTGCCGCGCTCGCTCCGCGCCTCGTTGTCCGCCGTCCGGTTGAACGTGTTGTTCACGATGAGGCGCGTGTGGCCGGCGAGGAGCGTGCTGAAGTTCGCAATGCCGCCCCACAGCACGCCCTGGCTGCCCGACTCGCCATTGAAGCGGTTGAACTCCACCGTCTCACCAGGCTGGGAGCCGCGATTGGCCAGTGCTCGCTGCTGGTCGACGCGCACTTCCTGCGTGGCCGAATACGTCCCGGACAAGAGGTACCCGATTCGCTGTCCGAAGAGCGGGTCGTTTCCGCCAAGGCTGATCGAGGTGCTGCCGTTCGGTTGGCCCGATCCCAGCTTGCTGCTCCATGCGTTGCGGAGCGAGGAAACGAGCAGGCGCTTGTCGCCATCGTTCAGCGACGGGAACCCCTGATCGCTGTATGCCTTGAGGAGCGTTGGCACGCCGCGGCTGCTCTTCACGAGGGCGAACCCTTCGCCTCCCACCGTGAACGCCCGCTGTACGTCGGACCCGAAGGCGGCACTATTGGCCCCCACGGTGAGCGCGTAGGTGAGGCTGCGTCGTGCGGGGAACTCACGCGTCCGGATGTCCACCTGGGCGCCGGAGAAGTCGCCCTGAAGGTCCGGGGTGAAGGTCTTCGTGGTGGTGATCGTCTGCAACAGTCCAGACGGGAACATGTCGAGCGGGACGACCTTCTTCTCCGGCTCGGGACTCGGGATACGCGTGCCGTTGAGCTGCGCGGTGGTGTAGCGCTCGCCGAGTCCGCGCACGAAGACGTAGCGGCCGCCCTGGACGGTTACGCCGCTCACACGCTGCACGGCCTGCGCGGCGTCGCTGTCGGGGCTCTTCGAGATCTGCTCGGAAGTGATCGCGTTGACCACGCCCGTCGCGACCCGCTGTGCGTCGAGGGCTTCGTTCACCGACCCGCGTTCGGCCGACGCTGTCACGACCTGGGCGGCGAGGGTGATCGTCGCCGATTCCATCGTGATGTTCTGCTCGAGGGTCTTGCCCGCCTCGAGGATGATCCCGGTGACCGTCTTGGCCTGATGGCCGAGGCGCCGGACCTGGAGGGTGACGGTGCCCGCGGTGACGGTGGGAAGGTTATACCGGCCGTCGACGCCGGTCATCGTGCCTAACGTCGTGCCGACGACCTGTACGCCGACGTCGGGCAGGCCCTGACCGGTGTTGCCGTCGATCACCCGACCGACGATCCGGCCCGTGGGGGCGGTCGCCTGGGCGATGGCGAGGGCAGGGGAGAGGAGGCCGGCGCACACGAGGGCGGCGAGCGCCGCGCGAAGCCGACGAGACCAGGCAGAAGTCATGGATAGGTTCACGGGGTGAGTTCGCAATGGAAGCTGACGGGGGATCGTCACCGCGTCGTCTGTTACAGTGCTGCGATTGCGTCTCGGAATCCCGACGGGATTGCAACGACCGTGTCACGACGCCCCAACCCAGAGTCATCCCGGACAAGCGAGCGAAGCTCGCGCCGATCCGGGACCCAGTGTCATTCCCAATCGAGAAACGACGTTGGGTCCCGGCTCTTCGGCCGGGATGACAACGAGGGGCTACTGGGGAAACTCCGCCCTGACCGTCGTCCCCTGACCCGGCGCGCTCTCGGCGCTCACGCGGCCGCCATGCGCCTCCACCAGGTGCTTCACGATGGCGAGGCCCAGCCCCGTGCCGCCTTCCGCGCGCGAACGTGAGGCGTCGGCTCGATAGAAGCGCTCGAACACGCGGGGCAAGTGCTCGGCCGGAATGCCGCTGCCGGTATCGCGCACCCCGATCGTCACGCCGCCTGACGAGTTGCGCTCGGCTAACACCGTGATGCTCCCGGACGTGGTGTGGCGGAGCGCGTTATGCACCAGGTTGGCCAGCACCTGCCGCAGGGCGACCGCGTCGGCGCGCACGCGCCGCGCGTCCGGGGCGTTGTCGCGGCGCAATTCCAAGCCCTTGTCCGCGGCGCCATCCGAAATGGCGGCCAGCGACTCACCGGCCATGACCTCGAGGTCCACGTCGGTCGGATTCGGGCGCCACCCGCCCGACTCGATGCGCGACAGGTCGAGGAGGTCGTCGACCAGGCGCTGCATGCGCTGCGTGTTGTTGAGGATCGTCTCCACGAACTGCGCCCGCTGCTCGGGCGGGACCGAGGGGTCGCGCAGCGTCTCGGCGAACCCGCTCACGACGGTCAGGGGCGTCTTGAGCTCGTGCGACACGTTGGCGACGAAGTCGCGGCGCATCGTCTCGAGGCGGCGGATCGGGGTGACGTCGAACAGCGCGAACACCGCGCCCCCACCAGCCAGTGGACGCGCCGTGAGCGACACGATGCGATCGTTGAGCTGCGTCTCGACGTCGTCGGTTGACGCACCGGCCATGGCGGCCGTCAGGGCCTCGCGGAGAATCCGATCCCGCGGGAGCCGATCTGCCGGGAAGGGAAGCGGGTCCCGCGCGCCCAGCATGTGACGCGCCCCGTCGTTGACATGCACGACCTGCTGCCGCGCATCGACGGCCACGACGCCTTCGTTGAGCGAGTCCGAGACCGCGCGGAGCAAGGCGTCGTCGGCTTCGAGCGCCGCGACTCGCGCGGTGAGCTGCTCGGCGAGCCGGTGGAAGGCGCTGGCGAGCTCTCCCACTTCGCCCGGTGCCGCGAGACTCGGCCGTCGTTGCAGGTCCCCGCCGGCGATCGCGCGCGCATCGTCACGCAGCTCGAGGATCGGCTGCGACACCGAGCGGGCGAAAATGCTGGCGAGGATGATCGCGACCAGCGTGGCGAGGAGCGCAGCAGAGAGGACGTCGCGCTGCAACTGACGGACGATCTGGCCATGCGAGGCGATCGAGAGCGACACGCGCGCCGTTCCCTGGGGGTGACGCACGGCGGCGTAGATCTCGCGTTCCCCCGTGGAGGGCGACTGGCGGACGGCGGTGCCCTCGCCCGTGGCCATCGACTGCGCGACTTCGGGGCGGAGCGAGTGGTCCTCGAGTTGCGACAGGACGGCGCCCTCGAACTCGGAGTCGCCGACGACGCGTCCGGCGGAATCGACCAGGGTGACGCGATGCCCGAGGAGCGCGCCCTGCGCGTCGGCGAGGGAGTCGGCGTCCATGCCGACACGCCACGACGCGCCGAGGAGGCGCGCTTCGCGAATCAGGCTGCCGCTGGCCTGGGTGAGGAGTCGTTCACGCACACGCCGGTCGACGCTCGTGACGACGAGCGCGACCAGGACGACGATGACGACGAGGAAACCTGCGAGGAGTCTTTGCGAAAGCCTCACGCACTACGTGGTTGCGCCGACTTCAATCTATAACCGAAGCCGCGCACCGTCTCGATCATGTCCCCGGCGGGACCGAGCTTGCTCCGCAGGCGCTGGACGTGCATGTCCACCGTGCGGGTCTGGATGTCAGGGGCGGCCTCCCACACGGTCTCGAGCAGCAGGCCGCGGGCCTGCACCCGGCCCCGTCGCTCCGCGAGGGTGAGCAGGAGACGGTATTCCGTCGGGGTGAGTTCGACCTCCCCGGCGCCATCGAGGGTCACGCGGTGCCCGGCGCGGTCGATTACGATCGGGCCGGCGCGCAGCGTGTCGTTGGTGTGCGGCTGCGCGAGCTGCACGCGCCGCAGGATCGCGCCGACGCGGAGGACGAGCTCCTGCGGCGAGAAGGGCTTGGTGAGGTAGTCGTCCGCGCCTAACGAGAGGCCGCGGATGCGGTCGGGCTCCTCCCGGCGTGCGGTGAGCATGAGGACCGCGACGTCGCGCGTGGCGGCGTCGGCGCGCAGGGACTCGAGCACCTCGAACCCCGACATGCCGGGGAGCATGAGGTCGAGCACGATGAGCGACGGCGATTCCGACCGCGCGAGGTTGATGGCGTCCGGCCCGCTCCCCGCCGTGGAGACGCGATACCCGGACTTGACGAGGTGGAAGACGACGAGGGCGACGATGTCGGGTTCGTCGTCGACCACGAGGATGCGTTCGCCGGGCGTGCCGGGGGATGTCACGAGGCTCGGTTCTCCAGCCGCCGATGGACCTGGGCGGCAATCATCTCGATGGCGACGGGGTTGTGCCCGCCCTCCGGCACGATGACGTCGGCGTAGCGCTTGCTCGGTTCGACGAATTGAAGGTGCATGGGGCGGACCGTCGTGAGGTACTGTTCCAGGATTTCCGGCAACGGACGCCCGCGCTTTCCCATGTCCCGGCGAATGCGCCGGGCCAGCCGAATGTCGGCGTCCGCATCGACGAACACCTTCACGTCCAGCAGGGCGCGGAGGCGTGCGTCCGTGAACAGCAGGATCCCATCAACGACGATGACATCCGCGGCCGGCACGTGGATCGTCTCCGGCGCGCGCGTGTGGGTGACGAAGTCGTACACCGGCTTGTCGATCGGCTCCCGGGCGCGCAGCTGCTCGAGGTGCCGCACGAACATGTCGATGTCGAGCCGATCCGGGTGATCCCAGTTCAGGCGGCGCCGTTCGTCGACCGGGAGATGCGCGTAGTTGTGGTAGTACGCATCCATGTCGATGAACGCCACCGAGGCCTTTCGCAGCGCCTCAGCGACTTTTCGCGCCACCGTGGATTTCCCCGACCCCGTTCCCCCTGCGATCCCCACTACCAACGGCCGACTCACGCCCCACCACCCGCGTGCTGTTGCGTTGCACAATCGGGCATTTGTGTAACAAAAGGTAGCGGCATAGCTGTCACGGTTTGGTCTCAAGGGGGACGTGTGGGCTAGTGGGCTCGTGGACTAGCGGTGGCGGGTGGTACGAGAAGCCGCCCGGCTACCCGTCCGCCACCAGTCCACCAGCCCACTAGTCCACTAGTCCCCGTAACTCCAAGCTCTCTCGTGACTTGACTGTCGTCAATCGAGTCTCGCTGTGTCTCGCGAAGGCCACTAGCTTTCCTTCATGCGCGCACCGCTGATCGCTGCCGGGCTCCTGCTGAGCGGGGCGCCTGTTGCCGCTCAAACCGCCCGATCGTTCGACCTCATTGTCGCGTCCACGACCGACGTGCATGGGCGGCTGCGAGGCTGGGACTACTACGCCGACGCGCCCGATAGCGCGCGCGGGCTGGCCCGCGCGGCCACGATCGTTGATTCGCTCCGGCGTGCCCATCCGGGGCGGGTCGTCCTCGTGGACGCCGGGGACCTGCTGCAGGGAAATCCGCTCACCTACGTCTCCGGGCGCCGCGACACGGTGGGTGCGCACCCGGTGATCGCGGCCATGAACGTCATGCAATACGACGCCGCCGCCGTCGGGAATCACGAGTTCAACTACGGCATCCCGCGCCTGCGTGCGGCGCTGCGCCAGGCGCGCTTTCCCTTCCTCGCGGCGAATGCCGAGCCGATCGGCGCCGAGCGGCAGCGCCCGCGGATGTTTGCGCCGTCGCGGATCGTCGTGCGCGGTGGCGTCCGCATCGGCATCGTCGGCGCCACGACACCCGGGGCGATGATCTGGGATCGCGAGAACCTCGCCGGACGCTTGCGCATCGGTGACATCGTGCCTGCCGTGCGCCGCGCCGTCGCGGACGTCCGGCGTCGCGGCGTCGACGTCGTGGTCGTCGTGATGCATTCCGGGCTTGGGGAGCAGGCGAGCTACGACACCACGGCCTCGCACCTCCCCTCGGAGAACGTCGCGGGTCGTGTCGCGCACGAGGTGCCAGGCATCGACCTCGTGGTCTTCGGCCACTCGCACAAGGAGGTCGCCGACACCACGATCAATGGCGTGCTGCTCATGCAGCCCCGCAACTGGGCGACCTCGGTGGGCGTGGCGACGCTGTCGCTGGCCCGCGAGCAGGGGCGCTGGCGGGTGACGGACAAGCGCGGGACGCTCGTGCGCACGGCTCGTCAGGCGGAACAGCCCGCCGTCATCGCCGCCGTCGATCGCCTCCACCAGGCCACCGTCGCGTGGGTCAACACCACGTTAGGCAGCACGACGGCCGCGTGGCACGGGGACTCCTCGCGCGTCACGGACACGCCGCTCATCGATTTCATCCTCGAGGTGGAGCGCAAGGTCTCGGGGGCGGACCTCGCATCCTCCGCCGCGTTCGACCTCAACGCCTCGCTCGACGCGGGCCCCATCACGATCGCCGAGGTCGCGCGGCTGTACCCGTACGACAACACCCTGCGCGCCATCCGCATCACGGGGAGGCAGCTGCGCGACTACCTCGAGTTCTCGTCGCGCTACTACCGCACCGTCGGTTCGGCCGACGCCGCGCGCTCGCTGGTGGATCCGTCGATTCCCGGCTTCAACTTCGACATCGTCGCGGGCGCCGACTACGTGCTCGACCTTTCGAAGCCGCTCGGCCAGCGCGTCACGTCGCTCACCGTGCGCGGGCGGCCGGTGACCGATGGGGACTCGTTCACCATGGCGCTGAGCAACTACCGGCAGTCTGGTGGAGGGGGCTTCGCCATGCTGCAGGGCGCGCCGGTGGTGTACGAAACGCAGGAAGAGATCCGCGACCTCCTGATCGCCGAAGTGCGGGCGCGCGGCGTGCTGCGCGCTGCCGACTATCACACGGTGAACTGGCGCCTTGCCCCCGAGGGGATCGCTGACGCGGCGCAGCGGGCGATGCGGGCATTGCCGTTTGACCGGACCACCGCGCCTGCGCGTCCAGCCGCACCGGGAGGGGCAGGGCACCTCGGCTCGGGACGCTGGCTGCGCGTCCTCGGCACGAACGACTTTCACGGGGCGCTCGAGCCGCAGGACCTTGCCGCCGAAGGCTTCATGCGCGGTGGGGCGGCCGCGCTCGTGGCCGCGCTCCGGCAGGCCCGCGCCGAATGCGTGGCCCCGGCCTGCACCAGCATCTGGGTCGATGGTGGTGACCAGTGGCAGGGGACGCCCGCGTCGAACTTCTCCTTCGGCCGGCATGTCGTCGAGGTCTTCAACCGACACAACCTCGCGGCAGCAGCCCTGGGCAACCACGACCTCGACTGGGGTCAGGACACGCTGCGCGCGCGCATGCGCGAAGCGCGCTACGCCATCCTCGCGGCCAATGTCCTCGACTCCCTCGGCCGCGATGTGGACTGGATCCCGAACGACACGCTCATCGACCTCGGCACGGTGAAGGTCGGCGTGGTGGGCGCGACGAGCGTTGAGCTGATGCGGACGCAGCGCCCCTCGATCCTGCAGGGCATGCAGGCGGTCGACCCGGTCGGGCCCGTGAGCGCCCGCGTGCGCGACCTCCGCCGCCGCGGAGCGGAGGCGGTCATCCTCGTCACGCACATCGGCGCGTCCTGCGACCGCCAGACGCGCAGCGTGTGCACCGGCGAAGCGGTCACGCTCGCGGAGCGGTTGACCGACAAGGTCGATGCGCTGATCGCGGGCCATTCGCACCAGGGTGCCGTCACGATGGTGAATGGCGTGTCGCTCACCGAGGCCTGGCAGCGTGGCAGCGCCATCGGCATCATCGACATCCCGTTAGGCGGGGGAACGCCGCATCGCGAGCTCCGCAACGTGTTCCCCGATTCGACGCGCCCCGACAGCGCCGAGGCCGCGTTCGTGGAGGGCATCGCCCGCGGCGTGCGGGAGCGCTTCGCTGCCCCGGTGGCCACGCTGCGCGAGATCATCCGCCGCGGCGACAACGGAAAGCTCGGCGACCTCGTGGCCGACGCGCTGCGATGGGCGACCGGGGCCGACATCGCGGTCATGAATCGTGGTGGGGTGCGCACCGACCTCAACGCGGGGCCGATGACGTACGGCGACGTGTTCCAGGTGCAACCCTTCGAGAACAAGCTCGTGCGCATCACGGTGTCCGGCGCCGACCTGCTGCGGTACCTCGAGCGCATCGGCGTGGGCACGTCCGGGTTCCACCTGAGCGGCCTGATCGTGGAGATCGATCGGCAGCGTCCCGAGGGCTCGCGCCTCGTGCGCGCGGTGCTCGACGGCGGACGCCCGATCGACCCGGCACGCACCTACACGGTGGGCATGACCGACTTTCTCGCCGAGGGCGGCGACGCGCTGGGCCTCACGGGCCGCGGTGCGCGTACCGAGACGCTGGGCATCATCGACCGCGACGCCCTCGCCAACTACCTGAAGCAACTGCCGCAGCCGGTGGCCCCGCCCGGCGGCCCGCGCCTGATTCGACGCTGATGACCACGGTTCGTGTGTACGTGAATGGCCGCGGGGTCGACGCGCCGTCGACCGGCAATGCCCTCGACGCCGTCCGCCTGCTCGACGAGGCCCTGGCCTCGGCCCTGCTGAGTGGGGCGCGCGCCCTGACCGACAGCCGCGGGCTCCCCGTGCCTAACGACTCACCTGTGCACGGCGGCGCCATCTTTCGCGTCGTGAGTGGACGCCTCCGCGAGACGGGCACCGCGTGAGCGATCCCGTCCTCACGCGATCGCTGCTGGAGCGGTTGCCCAAGGCCGAGCTGCACTGCCACCTCGACGGCTCCGTGCGTCCCGCGACGATGCTGGAACTGGCGCGCGAGTACGGCGTCACCATGCCCCGCGAAGACCCCGAGGACCTCGGCGACTACATGCTGGTGACGGACGCGCGCAATCTCGAGGACTACCTCCAGCGCTTCGACGTGACGCTCTCGGTCATGCAGACCACCGACGCCCTCGAGCGCATCGCCTACGAACTCGCGGCCGACGCGTCCCGCGAAGGGGTGCGCTATCTCGAGACCCGCTTCGCCCCTGTCCTCAACACGCGTGGGGGACTTGAACTGGGCGCGACCGTCGAGGCCGCGGTCAACGGGCTGCAGCGCGCCGAGCGCGAGTTCGGGATCGTGGGACGCGTGATCATCTGCAGCCTGCGCCATCTCTCCGTGCAGACGTCGATGGAGCTCGCGCGCCTGGCCGTGGCGTACCACGGGCGCGGCGTCGTCGGCTTTGACCTGGCGGGCGGGGAGAGCGGGCATCCCGCGTCCACGCACGCGGCGGCCTTTGCGTGGGCCCAGCAGCATGGCGTGCCCTGTACCTGCCACGCCGGCGAGGGAGACGGGGCAGCCTCCGTGGCCCAGGCCATGCACGAATGCGCCGCGCACCGACTCGGCCACGCGACGCGCCTGATCGAGGATCCGGCACTGGTGGAGGAAGCGCGGGCGTCGCAGGTGGCGCTCGAGATCTGCCTGACGAGCAACGTGCAGACGCACGCCGCGCGCGACTACGAGTCACACCCGCTGCGCCGCTACTTCGACGCGGGGCTCAACGTCGTGCTCAACACCGACAACCGGTTGATGAGCGGCGTGAACCTCGTGGACGAGTACGAGCACGCCGTGCGTGCCTTCGGTTTCACCTTCGACGAACTGGCTCGCATCGCGTTGAATGGCTTTGCCTCCGCCTTCATCGCCGCCCCGGAACGCGACGCCCTCCTCGCGAAGGCGCGCGCCGACATCGAGGCCCTGCGCGCATGAACGTGGCCGCCGCCGTCAGCGTGGTACGCGCACGGTGTGACGTGCGACAGCCCGTCGCTGCGATCGTGCTGGGCTCCGGCCTGGGCGGATTGTCCCGCCGGATCGAGGGAGCGACGCGCGTCCCGTATGTCGACATCCCCGGCTTCGCCGCGTCCGGCGTTGCCGGGCACGAAGGGGCACTGGTCCACGGCACGTTAGGCGGACGCGAGGTGATTGCCCTCTCGGGGCGCTTCCACATGTACGAGGGGCACGACGCCGCACAGAGCGCGTTCCCCGTGCGCGTCGTGCACGCGCTTGGCGCGGGCGTATTGCTCCTGTCGAACGCCGCGGGCGGGGTGCGACGGACGTTCAAGCCGGGCCAGCTGATGCTCGTGCGCGACCACGTGAACCTGATGTTCGTCAATCCGCTGATCGGACGCCTCCAGCCGGGCGACGTGCGTTTCCCTGACATGTCCGAGCCGTACGATCCCGAGTTGCGCGCGCTTTTGCGGAAGGTGGCCACGGAGCAGGGGACCACGCTGGAGGAGGGCGTCTACGGGGGACTCTCCGGTCCGACGTACGAGACGCCGACCGAAGTGCGCATGATCGAGCGATTCGGCATCGATGCCGTGGGCATGTCGACAGTGCCGGAAGTCATTGTGGCGCGGGCCATCGGAATGCGCGTCGCCGCCATCAGCTGCATCACGAACCCGGCGGCCGGCCTCTCACACGAGAAGGTGGATCACGCCGACGTGATCGCGGTGACGGCGCGGGCGGCCGGCGCCTTCGAAGAACTCATCGAGGGCGTCGTGAGCGCGCTGGAGTGACGAGCCTCGTCCCTCCGGCGAAGCATGCCCCGGCAGGCTGTCAGCCGGGGGCCGGAGCCTCGTGTCGTTGCCGTCGGCATCCGGCCGAACGACACTCGGTCCCGGATCCGCCCTCGCTGTCGCTCACTTGTCCGGGATGACGAGCGTGAGCGCCTCTAGAATCGCACCCCGATCGACACCGGGATCATGCGGAAGGTCGACTTCACGTCGCTGTTGGCCGGATCGTCGGGATCCTCCGTCGTGATCGAGAACTGGTGGTACCGCGCCTCGAGGAAGAAGCCGACCTGGCGACCGAAGCGAATGCCGGCGCCGCCATTGAACCCGAAGCCGCTCTCCGATTCGCTCAGCGAGAGCGAGCCGCTCGACGCCGACACGGTGACGCGATAGTACCCGAGCCCCCCCAGCGCGTATGGCGTGACCGTGCGATCACGGCCGCGACCGAGGAGCACAGCCGCCACGCCCACGTGCGTGATGCTGTTGGTGATGTCATCGTCCGGATCGGCACCAATGTCGCCGAGGGCCTCGTCGGTGAAGTCGGAGCGGTGATACGAACCTTCGCCTCGCACGCCCCAGATGCCGCCAGCGGGCTCGTACTGCAGGTAGCCGGCGCCGTGATAGCCCGTCTTGGTGTCGTTGGCAAAGTCCGAGATGGGCATGGTGGCTCCGACGGCGATGCCCACGGTCACCGGGCGCGGCGCCTGGGCGTGGACGGCCGCGGACACGCTGACGACCAGGACGGTGCTGTAAATGAGAGTGCGAACGAGGCGACGTGACATGGGGGGCGAAGTGAGGAATAAGCTCAATGCACGAAAGCAGCTGGGACCGCCAGCCGCCGTGACGACCGTTACGGCGTTGTCGCCACGCGGCTCACAGTGTCGCTCGCGCCTTACGAGGACGCCACGCGACGCTTGAACTGCTGGAACCGTTCGGAATCGTTCGACATGCCACGCAGCTGCGCAGCCGGGATCCGTGCGATCTCGGCCTCGGTGGCCTTGACGCGGTCCTCCTCGAGGGGGTGCGTGCTGAACCAGGAGTCGAGGCCCCCGGGACGCGACGCGCGTTCGTTCAGCAGGATGCGGAACATCTCCGGTATGCCTCGTGGATCGATCCTGGCGCTCACGAGGAACGAGATGCCGGCGCGATCCGCCTCGGCCTCATCGTCGCGCGAGAACTTGGCGAAGAGGGCCCCGCCGCCCAGTTGCACCGCTGCGCCGGCGACCTGGGACTCACAGACCGACGTGAGGATGCAGGCAAGGGTCAGGCCGGCATTTGCTCGTTGGGCCGTCTGCATCTGCTTGACCGAGTGGCGCATCGTCACGTGGCCGATCTCGTGGGCGAGGACGCCGGCGAGCTGGCTCATGCGCGTCGTGCGCTCGATCAGGCCGCGATTGACGTAGATGAATCCACCCGGCACGGCGAACGCGTTGACTTCCTTGCTGTCGACGACGTAGAACGTCCAGTTGAGCGACCGATCGTCGGCGAGGCGGGTGAGCGAATCCCCGAGCAGGTTGATGTAGCGGACGATCTCGGGATCATTCATCAGCTTGAGCTGCTTGTTGATCTCCGCCGAGTAGTTCTGGCCGAGTTCCACTTCCTGCTGGGTGGAGACGGCGCATCCCGACGCGAGGAGTACGAAGACGGCGGTGCTGGCGAAGAGGCGGTGGCGCGTGCCGGCTCGGACTGGGGTGCGTGCCCGGCGGGGAGTGCCGTCACCGCGCGAGGGCTTGAAGGCGATTCTGGTCATCAATGGTCTCCATTCGAAACGGCCGCGTTTGGCCGCACGTAGATTGGAGGGCATGATACCCCGGACCGGCGGAAAACGATGCGCCTCCTGACCCAGGCCAGAGACCTCTCGCGAAGAAAGGCCAGGGAGCGCGATGGCCGCTTCGTCGCCGAGGGGGTTCGCGCCGTGGAGGAACTGCTGCATTCCCCCGTGGGGATAGAAGGAGTGGTGTGCGGTCCGCAACTCGTAGACACGCCCCGCGGCGCCCGACTGCGTGCGGACCTCGATACGGCGGGGATCACGGTGAGCGACGTGTCGGAGCGCGAGTTCGCAAGCGCGGCATCGACCGAGTCACCGCAGGGGGTACTGGCCATCGGCATCGTGCCCGTGCGGACACTGCCAGACCTCGCCGGCCGGACGCCGCTGCGCCTCCTCGTGATCGACGCGATCCAGGACCCCGGAAATCTCGGGACCCTCCTCCGTACCGCCCACGCCCTCGGCCTCGACGGATCGGTCGCCCTGCCCGGAACGGTTGACCTGTGGAACGCGAAAGTCGTCCGTAGCGCAATGGGATCCCTCTTCAAGCATCACGCGCTCCAGACCGACCTGGAGGCGCTCTCCGCGTTCCTCGAACGCGAGCAATGCCCCCTGTGGGGAGCCGACACCGCGGGCGTCCCGATCGCGGACGTCCACGCCCCGCCGCGCCTGGCGATTGCCGTCGGCAACGAAGGGGCAGGGCTGACCCCCGCCGTCCGCACTCTCGCGAGCCGGCTCGTGTCCCTCCCCATGCGTGGCGACGCCGAGTCGCTCAACGTCGCGGTGGCGGCCGGTATCATGCTCTACGAGGTGCAGCCATGAGCCCGCTCATCCTCGTGGTATGGGCCTTCGTCGTCGGCGCCTGCGTGGGCTCGTTCCTGAACGTCTGCATCGCGCGCTGGCCTGCCGACCTCTCCGTCGTGAAGCCGCGCTCCCGCTGCCCAAACTGCGGGTTGCAGATCGCCTGGTACGACAACCTGCCGATCATCAGCTGGATCCTGCTGCGCGCCAGGTGCCGCGGCTGCGGCTTGCACATCTCCTTCCAGTACCCGCTCGTTGAACTGGTGGTCGGGCTCCTCTGGGCGGCGTGCGTGTACCAGTTCGGGCTTGGCTTCACCGCGGTGCGCATCGCCATCTTCATCACGATCCTGCTGGGCATCGCCATCACCGATTTCAAGCACTACCTGATTCCCGACGGCTTCACGGTGTCGGGGCTGGTCTTCGTGGTGGCCACCGCGCTGATCTCCGGCTTCCGGCTCGACGTCTCCCCGTTCGCCGGTCCCTGGGACGCGATCGTCGGGGCGTGCGCCGGGGCGGGGGCGGTGTCCATCGTCGGATGGCTCGGCGAGGTGACGCTCAAGAAGGAAGCGATGGGCTTTGGCGATGTCACGCTGATGGCGGTGGTGGGCGGCGCGGTCGGCCCCGGACGCGCGCTGCTCGTGCTCTTCATGGGAGCGGCGTTAGGCGCGGCGGTGTTCGTGCTGATCGTCCTGCCCGTCGTCAAGTTGCGAGGCGCTCCGGCCCACGCCGTCCCGGCGCCGGCCCCAGCCGAGGGAGACGTCGCCGGCGAGGAGGAGGGGGCACTCCCCCATGTACCGTTTGGTGTGTTCCTTGCCCCCGCGGCGGTGGTCGCGCTCCTGTGGGGGGACGTGTTGATTTCATGGTACCTGAACCAGGTGGTGACCGGTTGATGAGTGAAGAAGATCTTGGCCGCCCGGTGACGGGGGCCCTTGGCCGGTTTACCCGCGACCTCACGCGCGATGCGCGCGCCAACCGGCTCGAGCCGGTGCGCTGCCGCGACGAGGAGATCGCGCGGTTGATGGACATCCTGCTCCGGCATGGGAAGAACAACGCGGCCCTCGTGGGGCCCGCCGGCGTCGGCAAGACGGCCATCGCCGAGGGGCTCGCCCAGCGCCTGATCGGGAACGACGTCCCCTTCATGCTGCGCTCCGCCAGGGTCCTCGCGCTCGATCACGTGTCCCTGCTCGCCGGGACCGCGTATCGCGGACAATACGAGGAACGCATCCGCGCCCTCGTCGCCGAGTGCTCCGCGGACCCCGACGTCGTGCTGTTCATTGATGAGCTGCACAACCTCATCGGCCAGGGCAGTGGCCTTGGCGTGGCGATGGACGCGGCGAACATGCTCAAGCCCGCGCTCGTACGCGGCGACTTCCGTGTGATTGGCGCGACGACGACCGAGGAGTACGAGCGGTGGATCGAGCACGACCATGCTCTCGAACGCCGTTTCCAGCGGGTCACGGTGCGCGAGCTGTCCTCCGAGGAAACGATGGACGTGCTCGTGGCGCGTCGCGATCGCCTGGAGCGGCATCACCACGTGATCATCTCGGACGAGGCGCTCCGCGCGAGCGTCCAGCTCACCGACGAATACGTCAAGGATCGCCGCCGCCCTGATCGCGCCATCGATGCGCTCGATGAGGCGTGTTCCCATCGCCAGGCGACGACGCGCTTCTCGCCCGAGGCCGAGGCCCTCATCGTGGACGTGCGCGGGCGGCGTCGACGGCGGCGCACGGAGCCGCAACCCGAAACGCGTGAGCGCGAGCCCGAGGCCGATTCCGTCACGCCTGAAGAGAATGGCGACAACAACGATGCGCTCGGCAAGTTCGCGCGCGACGGCTTCGCCGCCCTGCAGCAATTCGGAGCGGAACTCGAGTACATCATCGCCGGTGGCCCGGCAGACGTGCCGCCCATCAAGACGAGCGTGTCGGTGGTACCGACAGTCGAGATGGCGCCCACGCCGGTGGCCCTGCAGGCTGCCGCCACGCTCCGCGACGTGCTGCTGCGCGACGGCGTGATCGTCCATGGCACCGACGTCGCGCGCGTGGTCGCGGTGGCGACCGGTCAAACCGTACGGTGGGTCGAGTGACGAGAACTGTTGCCGGGGTGTTGACACTGCTCGCGCTCCTCGCCTGTTCGCGCGAGAAGAAGGACATACCGATCGCCGACCGGGTGACCGACGCGATCCCGAAGCTCGAGAAGACGATTGGCGTGCCCTTCAAGACGCCGCCGAAGTTCGAGATGCGCTCGAAGGACGAGGTCCGGAAGTTCCTCGAGGCACAGTTCGCGAGCGACCTGCCTGACGAGGACCTGCGCGGGAGCGAACGCGCGTACAAGCGCTTCGGGCTGCTCCCCGACTCCCTCGACCTGCGCCAGTTCATGCTCACGCTGCTCACCGAGCAGGTCGCGGGCTTCTACGATCCGGCGACGAAGGTGCTCTACATCGTGCAAGGCGCGTCCGACGACATGGTCAGCGTCACCGTGACCCACGAACTCGTGCACGCCCTGCAGGACCAGTACTTCAGCCTCGACTCGCTGCGGAAGATCAAGCGCCGCAACGATCGCCAGATCGCCGCGCAGGCCGTGATGGAAGGCCAGGCGACGCTGGAACAGCTGGCCAGCATGCTGGGTGGTGGCACCGCCGTCGCCAACCTGCCCGGTGGGTGGGACCGCGTGCGCGAGGTGATCCGCAGCAGCCAGGGATCGATGCCCGTGTTTGCCGGCGCCCCGATGATCATCCAGGAGACATTGCTCTTCCCCTACCTCACCGGGGCGGAGTTCATGAAGAACTTCAAGGAGAAGAGCGGAGGCAAGCTGCCGTACGACGACATGCCCGTGTCGACCGAGCAGGTGATGCACGAAGACCGCTTCTTCCTGAACCGCGACGCGCCCACCTGGATCACGCTCCCTGCCCCCACGGGCGGGACCGACGCCTATGAGAACGACCTGGGCGAGTTCGAGGTGCGGCTCTTTCTCTTCCAGCACCTCAAGGATCGTGACGCGGCCTATCGCGGCGCTGCCGGATGGGATGGTGACCGGTTCGTCTCCTGGAACACGCCACGAGGCGATGCGACGGCGTGGCTGAGCGTGTGGGACACCGCGGTGGATGCTGCCGAGTTCTATGACCTGGTCGACACGGCGCTCCTCAAGCGCTTCGAGGACCTGCGTCCCATGCAGTCGAGCGGCGAGCGCCGCGTCTACTCCACGAAGGGCCGCACGATCGCTGTCTCCGCGGTGGAAGTGCAGGGTCGCCCGTCCGTGCTGTACGTCGACGTGCCAGCCGGGAGCAGCCTGGACGTGATCGACCTGAAGAAGGTCAAGCTCGAGGAGTAAGTGACGGCCATTCGCCCGGACGGCCGGCGCCCGGTGCCGGACCTCAAGTCCCTGTCGGAACCCCAGCCGCTGCGCCCCGACGACGAGGCGATGCGGCAGGGGCGCCTGACGCAGATGAAGCGGTGGGCCACGGGCCTGCTCATCGGCTCCACGATCGTCTTCCTCGTTGCGCGGTGGTTCGAGCCGATGTATCCGTGGCTGGGCATCGTGCGGGCCACCGCCGAAGCCGCCATGATCGGCGGGCTCGCCGACTGGTTCGCGGTGACGGCGCTCTTCAAGCACCCGCTGGGGATCCCGATCCCGCACACCGCGATCATCCCGACCCGCAAGGACCGGGTGGGCGCAACGTTAGGCGCGTTCGTGGAGAAGAACTTCCTCAACCGCGACGTCATCGTCGCCAAGCTCCACACGCTCAACGCGGCGCAGCGGGCGGCGACGTGGATGGTGGACCCTGAAAACGGCAAGCGCATCGCCCGGCAGCTGGCGCGGGCGCTCGCCGCGGCGGCGAACGTGGTGCGCGACGAAGACGTGGAGGACGCCATCACCCGCACGGTGGTAAGCCGCATCAAGTCCACGCAGGCCGCGCCGCTGCTCGGCAAGTTCCTCTCCGTGCTCACCTCGGACAACCGTCACCAGGCGCTCCTCGACGATGCGATCGCCCTCACGG
This sequence comes from Gemmatimonadaceae bacterium, assembly GCA_014379705.1. Taxonomy (GTDB): domain Bacteria; phylum Gemmatimonadota; class Gemmatimonadetes; order Gemmatimonadales; family Gemmatimonadaceae; genus RBC101. Next base: position 676 of record JACMLI010000267.1, on the reverse strand, counting down.
CGCGCTTCCTGACCGAGAACCAGGACCTGATCCGCGAGCGCGTCGAGACGGAAAGCCCGTGGTGGGTCCCGGGGGCCGTGGACGACCGGATCGCCCGGAAGATCGTGACGGCGCTCGAGCGCACGATGCAGGCGGTGCACGCGGACCCCAACCATCCGCTGCGTCTCCGCTTCGACGCCGCCCTCGACGAGTTCATGGTCAAGCTCCAGGCCTCGCCGGAGGTGATCCTCAAGTTCGAGCAGATCAAGGAGGACGTGCTGAACGCCGAGGCGGTCCGCGGGCTGAGCGCATCCATCTGGTCCGATGTGCGGGCGGCACTCGTGCGTTACGCCGACGACCCCGAGGGCTTCAAGCCTGAAGCGATCCAGAAGGGTCTCACGGCATTCGGCGAGGCCACGCTGCGAGACCCCGTGCTGATGGAGAAGATCGACGCGTGGCTGATCGACGCGGTGATGGCGGTCGTCGAGCGGTACCAGAGTGAAGTCGGCGAGCTCATCGCGACGACGGTGAAGCGCTGGGATCCGATCGCCACGTCCCGCCGCATCGAGCTCGCGATCGGCCGCGACCTGCAGTTCATCCGCATCAACGGCACGCTCGTCGGTGGCCTGGCCGGCATGATGCTGTACTTGCTGCAGAAGGTCTTTTGACCTCTGTGCGGAGGGACGTGTCGGTCGTC